>JACCZH010000178.1 GCA_013696045.1 Chloroflexia bacterium | reverse complement strand
GCGAATAGTGTAACTGAGGTCGTCAATGCGTTTACGCCGGCCGTCGATCCAGCCAAAGCAGAGGGCTTCGTCCACTGATTCCGGCCAGGTGATGCTCGGCTGGCCTGATTTCGTTTTGTAGAAGCCGACCAGCAGCTCCTCAGCGGTGTCGTGGTGTTCCTCAAGCCAGATGCGGAAGAGGTCTGGCGTTGCAAAGAAGACAGGTTCCATCGAAGGGTCCTCTCGTCGAGCTTTTGCGATCAAGATAGCGCGCCATCATGTACGTTTATAGTGCATGCATTGGTGTAGGGCATTCGGGAGGCAGTTGCAATGGCCGACAACACACGAGCCGTCACCGGTGCGGTGCTCTCGACCCGCGAGGAAGAGCTCCGCGAACGGGCCGTCGGGCTGCTGACGCAGGTGGAAGGGATCGCGCGGGCTTTCCCTGGGGCGGATAACGTTGAGGAGGATCTGCGGCTGTTGCGGCAGGCCCGTCAGCAGCTTGAGACGCTCTTCCTGCTGGTGATTGTCGGCGAGTTCAACTCCGGCAAATCGGCCTTTACCAACGCCCTGGTGGGCGAGCCGATCATGCCCGAGGGCGTCACACCAACAACCAGCATGATCCACCTGCTGGTGTATGGCGAGCCCGGCCCGGATGAAACGACCAGCGATGGCGTGATCGTGCACAAGCATCCGGCGCCATTCCTGCGCGAGATCAATGTGGTCGACACCCCCGGCACCAACGCGATTTTGAGGGAGCACGAGGCCATCTCGCAGCGCTTTGTGCCACGCTCGGACCTGGTGCTCTTCGTCACCTCGGCAGACCGGCCCTTCAGCGAGTCGGAACGCGCCTTCCTGGAGGAGATCCGCAACTGGGGCAAGAAGATTGTAGTAGTGCTGAACAAGATCGACCTGCTGGAGAACGACGCCCAGCTCAACGAGGTGATCACCTTCATCTCTGGCAACGCCAGCCGCCTGCTGGGCATTGAGCCACTTATCTTCCCGATCTCGGCCAAACTGGCGGAGCGGGGCGATCCGGCAGGGCGCTTCGACGCGCTGCGCGCCTACATCCTGGAGACACTCGATCAGGAAGAGCGCATCAGGCTCAAGCTGCTAAACCCGCTCGGTGTAGCCGACCGGCTGCTGGCGCGCTACACCGGCACCGTTGATGAACGCCTGTCACTACTAGAGCGTGACGCCGCGACGATCGCCCAGATCGAGACGCACATTAGCGACTACGAGAATGAGATGCGCCGCGAGTTCGCCAGCTATATCACCCGTGTTGAGAACATCGTGCACCGTTTGAACGAACGCGCCGACCGCTTCTTTGACGAGTACATTCGCATCGGCAGGGTGTTCGACCTGATCCGCTCGGAGAATACACGCGAAGCGTTCGAGCGCGATGTCGTGGCCGGCACCGAGCGCCAGATCGACGACACGATCAATGAGCTGATCGACTGGATGGTTGCCCAGGACCTGCGGGTCTGGCAGACCGTGACCGATACCCTCGACCGCAGGGCGCTGGAGCGTTATCGCGACGACATGATCGGCCAGGTTGGCTCACGGTTCGCGACCGATCGGCAGACGCTCATCACCCAGGTCGCCCGCGAAGCTGAGGGCGTGGTGGACCGCTACGACCAGCGCGCCGAAGCGGCGCTACTGGCGACCAATGTTCGTTCCGCGGTGGCCCAGACAGCCCTGGCGCAGGCAGGGGCCGTCTCGCTTGGCGCAATCGTCGTGGCGACGGCCACCACGGCGGCAGTCGACGTTACCGGTATTCTGGCGGCAGCGACAATCGCCGGGCTGGGGTTGTTCATCCTGCCGGCGCGGCGACGATCCGCTCGGGCGGAGCTGCGTCGCAAATCAGCCGAACTCGAACGCCAGCTAACTGATGTGTTGCGCGACGGTTTTGAAACCGAACTCGCACGCTCCGTGCGGCGCATCCGTGACGCGATCTCGCCCTACACACGCTTCGTAACGAGCGAACGTACCCGGCTTGAAGGTGTGCGGGAGACCATCGGTCAGGCGAACGCCGCCAACCGCGATCTTCGGGCCGAAGTTAATCGCTAGCTCTCAACAGCGCTTCGTTTCGGCGCAGGATTTCGTCCCAATCAGGGCGAAGCGCAACGACCCC
>JACCZH010000137.1 GCA_013696045.1 Chloroflexia bacterium | reverse complement strand
CGCCAGGCTTAAACCAATGCCTAGCGCTATTTCCACCGCAATCGATGTCATTCGTAACAGCCGGACAAAGGCCATCCCAGGACACACGAGCAGGAACCACAGCACAAGCGCCGGCCGGATAGCCGTTTGCGACTCGTTTGCCACGACAACATTAACGGCAACAGCAGACGCGATAATGACCACCGGCCACGACCACGCCAGCAACCGCGAATCGAACCGATGCAATGACACGGCTTTCTTGTCGTATGAACGAAAGAAGAACGCATCGCGTCGTCTGACAACTCGCATTTCAACAACTTCCTTGCGCGGCCGAAACCATAAGAAGAGCGCCTCGCCGATTGTTATTTACCATAGCTTCCACCTAGTAGCCCCACAGCATGCGGGCTGATCCTGTTGCCCGTAGATCTCATGCCGAAACGAGACGCCGTGCCCCATCATCTGCTCCGAGGATTTGCCGCCCCAGTCCAGCCGAGAACAGCAGATCCACATTCTCCGCCAGGCATTCTATGTGCTTGACGTAGCGGTTATTCTGGCGCGAGGCCAGGTCGGACGAAGACGCGTAGACCATTTGACGGTTCAACCGTTCCAGAGCATGTTCAACGGAGGTGTACACCAGCAGCACCGGATACAGACACGGGGCAACTCCACACTTGCGCATGTACGCCGCTATCAATCGGCGTGCCATGTTCACGTCCACTGCATGACCGTTCGGTTCCAGAAAAAGCCGGCTGAAGGTTTGATGCTGCAAGCCCGGCGCATGCACGCCGTGGACAGCGGCGCCCCAGTGCGCCGTGAAGTGCAGCAAGTCGCACAGCGCGGGACCGAAACCTTCAAAGTCAAACCCGCGATCTTCCCAATCGATAACAGACAACGCCTGGTTATCACGATACACATTCGTGGGCACAAAATCGATGTGCCGGCGGGTTATCGGCACACAGACACCCTGCAAGGAGTCGATGTACTGTCGCAAGTTCGCCCAGAGCCGGTCCTCCTGAGGCGTTGAGCCGAACGCCTGGATGTACGCCGCAATCAAGGCGTCCATTTCATGGCGGAGCTCCCAGCCACTCCAGGCGGCTGCGGGGTGCTGGAACCGGCGGTTAAATGTGCCTAACCAGTTTGCAACGAGCCGCAGATCCTCCACTTTGTCACGCATCGGTCTGCGCCACTGCCAGCTAGAGATCAACAGCGAGCGCCCCGACGCGTAGCTCTCCGCCCCAACAGCGAGATCCCGGTCGTGATATATGCCAAGTGGTTGAGGGATCGACCGGCGCAGTGAGCCATCGAGATGAGACCGGATCTCGGCAAGCGTCTGCTGCTCACGTTCAATGTTGGCGTTAAACACTGCTAGCCGCGTTGCCTTTAGCACGGCCCTGGGCGTAGCCGCGTCGGCTGTGAAAGGCAGAATGATGACCCGGCTGCCATTGTCTGCCCCGTTCGTAAGCAGCAGCGGGCGCGCCAGCGAGCCTCCGAGTATCTTTGTGGCCACAGGATGCGTCAGGATGGCAGGCTCGACGCTACTCGACCCGGAAGCGGTTGCTACCACGGCGAAATTGGGAACACACGCTCCAACCCGTTCACCCATGCGCCAGGCGGCGAAGCACGCCATCTTTCCAAGAAGATACTGCCGGGCTGATAACGGCGCGTAGCGTGTGGTCAAATACCATCTGACCGCGCCGGCCGCATCGACGGGCACATACTGGCGGTAGTTCGTGAAGTCCGGGGTCACCCAATACACGCCAGAAGGTCGTAGGCCAAGCTCTCGCATCTCACGGCACACCCGGTTGGGTGTGGCGAAGACGTTTCCAGTCGCGGGCCTCTTGACCTCATAGTAGAGAACCCCGTCCGGCGACAGCGATCTCGCGGCATCGGCCAGCCGAACGGGAGAATCGTGCAGCACCGCCAGCGCGTCTACTGACTCTGATGCAGGGATGCAGTCGCTTACCCGCCGCGCGGCGCCGGCAGCAGCCATGGCTCCGGCCAGGCCCGCCGGCCCGCCGAGCACAGCCAGGTGTTCGAAGCGCTCCCCGGAGGCGCGCGGCAAGAGAAAGCGCCAGTCCGCGCGTCGCAGGTCCGGTTGCTCCACCATCTCCGGCTGATAGATCATCGCTCGCGCTCCTGAACGATTCCCACCGTATCGACGCGATCCGACAGGACGAATATGGCTGCGTCCTCGTTCATAAACACCGTCTCGAAGCGGTCGGAAAGCAGAAGCGCCCGCTCGAACCGGTCAAGAGCTCCCGGCCCCAGACCCATAAACAGATCAACGTCAGCCTTGGTGCTGCGAGTAATGAGCACGTAGGATTTACGGTCGCGCGCTTGAGCCGCGGCCATTTTCGCCTCCAGCTGTTCGAGATCGGTGGCCTGAATGGCGTCTCGGCCTATCGACCCATAGCGGTATTTTTCGGGATCCTGAAACCTCCATGGCAGACTACCGGCTCCCGCGATCAACTGGGCGCCGGGCTGAGCGGTGCTGTAGAGGTAACGCACGGCGGCAACCTCGTCCTGCGTGTAGAAATCCATGCGTTCGTTGCCGTAGCGAGCGACGAGAAAACCGCTGAAGAGCAGAACACTCACCAGAGCAATGGAGAAAGACATGCGCCAGGACGCCCCTGCACCGGGTTTCGCGCAGAACAGCGCGGCGACCAGAAACGCAAGCCCCGGCAGCATGAAGAAGAAGACGCGTATGAGCATCTCTCCGCCATAGCCCTGCGTCGCGATCAACAATACCGGCGCAGCTGCCAGCAGCACTAACGACAGATCCCAGTGCCCATGGCGCAGGCGGCGGACTACCCCCGCAAACGCAAGCAGGCATACAGCGACTGTCATGGCCATGCGCGCGCGGACCACCAGGATGTGGTCAGGGCTCCCTTTGACGCGATTGGCCACGCTCCTGTTGATATTCTGGTCCACCTTCCCGACCGAGCCAAGGTGGGACTCCAGGTGTCCCCTGAAATACGGCACGGCCATGAAGAACATCCAGGTTACTACCATCACCGCCATCAGGATCACCAGCCCTCGCGGTGTAATCCTGCCGAATCCGACAAGCGCGCCAACCGCAAAGACCGCCGCAATCGGGGTGAGCTGGTGACTCGGAACCATGGCCGCAAACGCCGCGATGATGACGGCCATCATGCCCATGCGCTGCCAGGGCGTGCTTGGCGCATTTTCCTGGTCCTGGCGTGTCACATAGCCCAACAGTGGCTTGATTCGCTGCCCGATCCCACGGCTGCGTCCAGCGATCGCTCCCAGGACGGCTGCTCCGCCGTCTGTGGTCTTGAACCAGGCGAGAAGGCCGCCAAGAATGACGAGGTAGAAGAAATACGCGAAAGCTTGTGGCGAGAAGTAATCCTGCCCAACCCAATTGGCCAGATAGAAGAACCAGAGTCCAAGCCAGATAAGGCGCCGGTCACGCGTTGCCGAGCTGAAGATCATGACGAGCGGGGCGAGGTAGAGAAAGTTAAAGAACACGTGAGCCCAGGCCACGAGGTCCACCAGGCTCTCGTAACCCACCGCCTGGGTAAGAAACGCCGCCAGAATAAAGAACCCGGGCCAGTTGAAGTAGGCATTGATTGAGGCGTCCACGCCGCCATGCTCGATAATGTAATCGACGATACCCAGATGCTTCCAGGTCGCCTCGAAACGGGGCGTCTCTTCAACAATCGCGGGCGTGCCGTACAACATGAAAATCAGAATAGCGATGTGCAGGAGCAGGACGGAAGCGCGCGCGGACGGTTGGCGCATAGCCAGACAGAAGCTGCACGTCAGAACCACTACCGCGGCGAAGAACGGCACCGGCAACACCGACACAAGGCCAAGGTCGTTCATCTCACGCACATTGACCTGGCTGAGCGACGCGATCCACAATGCCAGGGCGCACAGCGAGATGAGAACCGGGAGCCCGTCAGCGATCAGACGGTCTCGCCGCACAGATCCGTTCAGCGTCCGGCTGGACGCGGGTGTCAACGATTTGAGCAATGGCCGCGCTTTCGAGTGTTGCATTGAAGCGTCTCTCAATTCTCAGACGAGCTTGCTCAAAACACCCCGGCGCTCCGGGTAAAAGGCAGTAGAGACGAGCCACATTGTCAGTGTCTTTGGAGACAGCACGGCGGCAATGAACCAGGCCATATACAGCGCGCGCGTGCGCAGCGGCAGGTCGAAGCGCCGCGCGGAGGCCACGATGCCAAGCCGCAGGAGACGAGCTCTGGAGTCACCCTCGATCGGGTGCCGCTCAGGCTCAAGCTTGAGTGACGCGATGCGATTGATGAGGTAGGTAACAGACAACATGTTCAAGCTGTTTCGCGGCTGGTGAGCCAGATTAAGC
>JACCZH010000136.1 GCA_013696045.1 Chloroflexia bacterium | reverse complement strand
GCCTTCATCCTTGTTCGCCGGATCGTCATATATGTTGGATATAGTATGCCATTGATTGCGTGAATTTCCGCACAAGCGGGTATGATCTTTCTACAGAGAGGTCGGAAATACTGCGGTCGAGATGACCCTGTCTTGATGGACCTCGGCTAACCCGCCATGCGAGGCGAACCAGCCAGGTCCGCCTCGTGAGGAATGGGAGTTCACCGAATGGGCCGCTGGAAAGATGGCGCGCAGTGCGCTGTAATGCTCACCTTTGATCTCGACGCCGAAACGCTGTGGTTAGCCGGGGATATGGCGAACATCTCCAAGCCCGGCATGCTGTCACAGGGCGCTTACGGCGCACAGGTTGCGGTTCCGCTCATTCTCGACCTGCTACGCCGCCGCAACCTCCATGCAACGTTCTTTGTCCCAGGCTGGACTGCTGAGAAATACCAGACCGTGCTCAGCGCCATTCACAACCAGGGACACGAACTCGGCCACCACGGCTGGATTCACGAGTTACCCACCAACCTCAGCCGTGACAAGGAAGAGCATGTTCTCCAACAGGGCATCGCCGCTCTGCGGGCCATCAGCGGGTCAGATCCGGCCGGTTATCGCTCTCCAGCCTGGGAGTTCTCCGCGAACACACTGGATTTACTCAAGGAATATGGCTTCAGCTACTCGTCCAACCTCATGAGCCATTTCCTGCCCTGGAAGCATCCGGATACAAAGATCATCGAGTTGCCCGTGCAGTGGATCATCGACGACGCGCCCTTCTTCCTGTATCGCGCCGTGCAGGGCGGGCGATCGCCACAGACCGCCGAGCACGTATATCAGGTCTGGTCCGAGGAGTTTCGCGGCATCTATCGGCACGGCGGCCTCTTCAATCTCACCATGCACCCTCAGATAATCGGCCGGCCCGGCAGACTTTTGATGCTGGAGCGCTTCATCGACTTTATCTCCAGCTTTCCAGGACTCTGGTTTGCGACGGGAGAAGAAGTCGGCCGGTTTTGGTCTGAGAGCGGCTACACTGACGAGGACACACGCTTTTCACTCGAAGGTATACGTTGATGACCGGACGGCTCTCGGGAAAACAGGCGCTCATTACCGGCGCTGGACGTGGCATCGGCGCGGCCATTGCTCTGCGATTCGCGTCCGAGGGTGCGGCACTGCTTTTGAACGATATCGACGCTGCAGCGGTAGCGGCCATCGCCGAGGAGTGCCGCAAAGACAGCGCCGCCGTGCACGTCTGTGTTGCCGACGTGTCAGACCCCTCGGCCGTCGAGCGGCTTTTCGACGAGGCCGTCGCTGCACTGGGCGGACTAACCGTGCTGGTAAACAACGCCGGTATTGGCGGAGTTGGCAAGACCATCCTGGACAGCGATCTGGACGAATGGAATCGTATGATTGCAGTCGATCTCACCAGCGTCTTCCTGGCCTGCCGGGCCGCTGTGCCCCTGATGCGCGACACTGGAAGAGGCAGCATTATCAATCTCTCATCGGTCACCGGCGTAACGGGGACCGCTGGCAGCGTGCCCTACGCCTCCGCGAAGGCCGGCGTCATCGGCCTCAGCAAGGCGCTCGCCAAGGAAACCGCCCACTGGCGAATTAACGTGAACGCCATTGCTCCCGGATTGATCGACACTGAGATGTCCCGCGTTCGCGGCCAGAGCAGTTCAGCCGCCGACCTGCTCTGGCCCAGAATCGGCACACCAGACGATATCGCCCACCTTGCCGTCTACCTGGCGTCCGACGAGGCCGAGTTTGTAACCGGACAGGTCATCAGCCCTAACGGAGGAGCCGTAATCTAAAGAATCGAGAGGAAGCCGCGACGATGGACCATCCGCCGCATCTATTCAGTCACGAAGAAGCGAGCGCGCTCATCCCCGTACTGCGGCCGATGCTGCGCGCTATCCAGGAACAGAAACACGAGCTCGACACCATCCGTCTGAAACTCGAACCGTACACTGAAGCGATGCGCACCAACGGCCATGCCACCGAGGCGGCGCAACTGGAGATCAAGCTTCGTGATCTAGCCCATTCAATAGGCGCCGCTGTAGCGGAAATCCAGGACCTTGGCATCGAGGTGAAAGATCTTGGCATGGGGCTCGTCGACTTCCCAACTGTGCGCGACGACCGCATCGTCTACCTCTGCTGGATGGTCGACGAACCCCAGATCGACTTCTGGCACGAGCTCGACACAGGCCTCAGCGGCAGAGAACCGTTGTAGTGAGGAAACGTTCACACCGCCGATCAAACCGTGAACAAGCCTCTCACGACGCCGGGAGTGGACTGAGAATCCGCGCGCCCAATGGTAGACTTCTGTACACGAAATCGTTCGTTTGTTCTAGTCGGAGCGACATACGTGGTAGTCATTGACGGCATTCGGGATCGCGACGGATTGCTTGAGAAACTGGGCATAAACGCCTATAACGTCGACACCAAGGCGCATATCTGGATTATCGACCACGATATCTGCTTGCAGTGCGAGAAGCAACAGTGTATCAACTGCTGTCCCGCCGCCTGTTACGAGCCGCAACCTGATGGCCGTGTGATTTTCTCTTACGAAGGCTGTGTTGAGTGCGGCACCTGCCGCATTGTCTGCGATGAGTTCGACAACATCGGTTGGACCTATCCACGCGGTGGCTTCGGCATACAATACCGGTACGGTTAAGATTCTGCGCGCGGCCCCTGACACTATTGCCAGGAGCGAGCCGCCTTTCAATTGACGAAGATCCTTCGTTCCTAAGGATGACTGATCGCCCAGACTCCCTTGCCGCAGGAGGAGGACCCTATCTAAATGTATTGGAATCGCAAGCACGTTCTTGTCTGCACCGACCAGCACTGCATGGAAAAAGGCGCGCTCTACGTCGCTGGAC
>JACCZH010000124.1 GCA_013696045.1 Chloroflexia bacterium | reverse complement strand
GTCATTACCGACGCCGGCTGGCACGGCTCAATCGTGAAGTGTAACTGTAGTATTAGGCAGTGCCCGCGGGCTTACTCTATGTGCAAAGATGCCTCCAGTTTCAGAGCGTGTTGGGCATCTCGACGGTCATCCTGAGGAACCAAGGATAACTACCGGTACACCGTTCGCTCATTCTAGAAATTTGAAGCGGTCGAGAACGAGTTGGAACAGGCGAACACCTGAATCGCTGCTACGAACGTCTCATAGACGAATCAATCTGCTCCAGCATCGTGTCGACGTCGTTGGTCGGTAGCTGACAGCTGAACCCGACGCATACATATGCGGTGGCCTTGCCGTCGATCGTGCCCCGCTCTCTGAGAACCGGCAGCAGTGCGACAGCCTGGTTATTTTCACCAGGGGCCGTTGCGACGCTTATGCGGGGCAGGTAGCGATCGCGCAGGGCGGAGACCATCGCCTGGGTGTCCGTTGCGGACGGATCGCCGATGATTGCGACTTCGACCGTTGGTCCGACCGCCAGGTCGATTGCCAGAAGCAGTCGCGAGAACCCGTGCGGTTGCTCCGCGGCAGCCGCGGCGTAGGTTTCCAGGACACCGGTTGCGACGCTTCGGAAGCGCTCGTCATCAGTGAGATGGGCGAGCTCGGTCAGTGCTTCGCAAATGACGCTGTTTCCGGAAGGAGTGGCGGAGTCGAAGGCATCCTTAGGCCGTGAGATGAGTGTTTCTGACGATTCTGCCGTGTCATAGAACGACGATGTAGCCGCGTCGTAGAACTCGTCGATGGCGGTGTGTGCCAGTTTGGCTGCCCATTCAAGCCATTCAATCTCGAAGGTTGCGCCATAGAGTTCGACCAGGCCGTCGATGAGGAAGGCGTAGTCCTCCAGGAAGCCGTTAATCTTGGCTTCACCGTCTTTGAACGAATGCAGGAGCTTGCCGTCGCGGATGAGATGTGTCTGGATGAAGCTGGCGTTCGCCCGGGCTGCGTTTGCGTATTCTTCCGAGTCCAGTACCCAGGCGGCTGTCGCGAAAGCGCGTAGCATGAGACCGTTCCAGGAGGTCAGAACCTTGTCGTCCCGGCCCGGCTGCGTTCGCTGGCCGCGTGCCTCGTAGAGCTTCTGTCGCAAATGATCGTAGTTAGCGGCACGCCATGTCATGCGGTCTTCGACATTCACAATCTGCAGCACGTTGGAGCCCTCGAAGTTGCCGGTGCCGGTTGCGCCTAGCAGACCACTGACCAGAGCTCCGTCTTCGTCGCCGAGCACGGCGTTGATCTCGGCTGGGGTCCAGGCATAGAATTTGCCCTCTTCGCCCTCGGTATCAGCGTCCTGGGTGGAATAAAAACCACCTTCCGGTGATGTCATCTCTCTTAGGACATAATCCAGAGTTTCCTCGGCTATCGCCCGGTAGAACGGCTCTTCGGTGATCTGATGGGCGAGCGCGTAGACTGCGGCGAGCTGGGCGTTGTCGTAGAGCATCTTCTCGAAGTGCGGCACCAGCCAGATGGCGTCGACGGTGTAGCGGTGGAAACCGCCACCAACCTGGTCATACAACCCGCCTCGCGCCATGCGGTCGAGGGTGTATTCCGCCATCTGTAGCGCGTTGTCGGACCCTTTACGGTCGAAGACGCGGAACAGGAACTCAATAGACATCGGCGAGGGGAATTTGGGCGCGCCTCCAAAACCACCATTGGCACGGTCATAATGCTGGGCGAGATTGCCGGCCGCTGTGACGATGATGTCCGGCCCCAGGCTGCTCGGCGGGAGCGCCCGCTCGAAGTGTCCACGCAGATGGTCGGTTAGCTGGGTGGCTGATTGCAGGACGGCGTCGCGGCGGTCGTGGTAGGCCTCGGCCACTCCATGGAGCACCCGAGGAAAGCCCGGCATGCCGCCCCGGTCTTCGGGCGGGTAGTAGGTTCCGCCATAGAATGGTTTGCCCTCGGGCGTGAGGAAGACCGTCATCGGCCAGCCGCCGTGACCGGTAAGCATCTGTACCGACATCATATACAGGGAATCGAGATCTGGACGCTCCTCGCGGTCAACTTTGATATTGATGAAGAGGTCGTTCATGATCCGGGCGACGTTGGGATTCTCGAAGCTCTCATGGGCCATGACGTGGCACCAATGGCAGGCTGAGTAGCCGATGGAAAGCAGAATAGGTTTGTCCTGCTCGCGCGAGGCAGCCAGCGCCTCGTCGCTCCAGGCATACCAGTCGACCGGGTTTTCCTTGTGTTGCAGAAGGTATGGGCTGGTTTCGTTGGCGAGCCGGTTGGACACAGATTCCTCCCCTGCGATTGGCGACGTTCCCTTTTAAGGATACTTGCCAATCGCGGGGGAGGTCATTACATCAGATCGTGTAATGCTCGCAGGAGACCGAGCGGATGGACGGCAGTTCGCTCGCGAGAGTTGTCCATGAGTCGCCGCCATCGGCGGTGCCGTAGAGATTTCCATCGCTCGTGCCGAAATAGACACCTCCCGGCGAGCAATGGTCGGTCGCCATGCCCTCTCGGTAGAGGGTCATGTTACGCACCTCTGGAAGACCATTGGAAAGATGCTCCCACATGCCGGAGTCATGGCGCATGCGGCAAACGGTGAGCTGGCCGGTGATCCGTACGCCGATCTCTTCCTCCCAGTCATGCTGAGGAACGACGTAAACCGTTCCATCGGCGGTGATGCCAATGACGAAGCCGAACGGGTTGGGAAGCCCGTCGCTGATATCGAACCATTCGGCCCCGTAATCCTCGGATTTGTACACACCGAGATGGTTCTGCTGATAGAGCAGGCCGTTTGCAGGATGCCGGACGGCCTTGTGTACGCATCGATGGATTTCGGGGTACTTGACGATTTTATCCATCTCCTGGGCGAAAACGTCAGCGAATCCCATTACGCCGTTGTTACGCGCCTCCCACGACTTGCCGCCGTCATCCGAGGCGAACCAGCCGACGGCAGAAATCCCGACCGCGAGTTTTTCGGGTTCATTGGGATCGGTCAGGATCGTGTGCAGACAAAGTCCGCCGCCTCCGCCCTCCCATTCCTCACGAGTTGGGTGGCTGGTGAGTCCTGCGATTTCGTTCCAGCTGTCGCCACGATCCGCTGAACGATAGAGGGCGGCCGGCATGACACCAGCGTAGACGACGCCCGGCTCATGTTCGGTGGCTGGCTCGACATGCCACACCTGCTCGGCGTCGAACGGCTGGCCGGCGATAGACCAGGTCTCACCGCGGTCGTCGGACCGGTAGACCGCTGTCGAGCCTGAGCCGGTTCCCGCCGCATAGAGCGTGCGGCCATCACGGCCATCGAGAATGGCATGCTGGATGTCCATGCTGGCAAGGTAGGGACCGCGCTTGCGCCATGCGGCGCGTTGGCTGTCGCCTTCAAGAAGATACAATCCGTCGCGCGTCCCAACGGATAACAGGATAGAGTCTCCAGAAAAGTAGGCCACGTTGCCTCCTTCGTTTCCGAACGGATGTTCGCTGTACGTACATATTTCATCATGAGTTTGCCATTGTGTCAATAGGATATGCACCGAACGGCGGTACAATCCGTCCGACGTCACGATTCACGGCATTGAGAGGCACTATGGCGCATAAGAAATCGGACAAGACGGTGCAAGTAGACTTCGCGCTGGGCGACACAACCTATGCGACGACGCTGAAGCCGTTTGAGATCATTCACGATGGTATTCATCACGCAATTCCGGAAGAGATCCGGCGCGGTTACCGGCTTGTGTTGCGTGGTCCGGGTGGCGAAGAAGTGTATCCCGACATGTTCGCCGGGGAGGTTGCGCGCGGCTACGGCGACGGCTTGTCAGTAACACTGACGGCGACTCTGACTGCGATTGAAGCCACACCCGGCGCCTGGCGCAACGTGGGCTTTGACCATCTGGCGATCACCGTCGAAGACCGGGAGGCGGCGTTCCACTTCTTTTCCGAGGTTCTACAGATGTCGGTCATGCGCCACGACCCTCATCTGACGGTGTTGAGCACCGGGCACACGGCACTGTTTCTCTTCGACACCGGACCGGATGTTCCAATGTCAGACGGTACTGCGTCGCGCTGGCACCACATTGGCTTCGTCGTTGATAACCTGGAGCATGCCTATCACCACCTTCAGAGCTATTCCGAGCTAGTGTCCGACTTTACGCTTCTGGAGCGCCAAGAGCGCTGGTCGCTGTACGGGCACTATTGCAACGGTTCGGTGAACTTCATGGTCCAGCTGTCAGAGATTCGCGAGGGCTGGACGGGTTTTGATGATCCAGAGGCCGTTACCCGGCATCTCTACGATTACAGCGGTCAACGGTATGGGAAGCGCTTGTAACCGACCGTCCGGACGAGGCACCGCCTCGCCCCTACGACGGTGGAGCGGTTGGGGGTAGCATGAAAGCGTTGCAATTCTCGGATTCGATTCCTCGATATGCGCTGTCGAAAGCCGTGTCGAAGGCACGCAGCGATGTATTCTGGGGCCGCTTGGCCTGTCTCCAGATGCGCGAGGTCGATCCACCCCCTCTGCCGAATGGTGAGTGGCTGCGAGTGCGGACACGCTTTGGAGGGATTTGCGGTAGCGATCTTGGCACGATCACGCTGCACGCCTCGACCTCAACGTCCGTCTTCACCTCTTTCCCATTTACGCTCGGTCACGAAAACGTCGGAGTAGCCGGGGACCTGGGCGACCAGGTTGCGGGAGTTGTGCCGGGGCAACGAGTGGTGGTCAACCCGCTGCTGCCGTGCTCGACAAGAGGCTTCGACGACCCGTGCGACATGTGCGCGCGCGGAGACGTGCAGCTCTGCCAGCGCTTCAACCAGGGAACGATCGCGCCCGGTCTGTTAACCGGCTTTTGTCGCGACACAGGCGGATCGTGGAGCAAAGAGTTCGTTGCGCACCAGTCGCAAGTGCTAATAGTCCCCGACAATGTCTCGGACGAACAGGCCGTTCTGGCAGAGCCGTTCGCTGTGGCAATCCATCCGGTCATTCGTGATGTGCCGGGCGACGACGACACGGTCGTGATTATCGGCGGCGGAGTGATTGGCCTGTGCACGATTGCCGCGATCAGAGGACTTGGGAGCAGGGCGCGAATAATCGTTATTGCGCGGCACGAGTTTCAGGCACAGATGGCGCGCGAGCTGGGCGCGGATGTGGTGGTCGGTCGCCTGAAAGACAGTGCGCTCGAGAAGCGGATGGTCGATGAGCTCGGCGCCAATTCACTGAAACCGATTCTGGGTAAGAACGTGATCGTCGGCGGGGCTCAGTACGTTTACGACTGCGTTGGATCGCCCTCAAGTGTGGATGATGCTCTGCGCTATGCCGGATCAGGCGGGTCCGTGGTGTTGATCGGTCTGGCGGGTGTTCCGGCCGGAGTTGACTGGACGCCGATCTGGCTGAACGAGCTGACGGTCCGTGGGACGTTCTGTTACGGAATCGAGGAATATCAGGGTGAACGTCTTCCAGCGATGGCGGTTGCGTTGCGGCTGATGGCGGAGGGCAAGGTAGATCTCGAACCACTGCTCACGCACAGGTTCCGGCTTGACGATTATCAGGAGGCGTTGGCCACGGTTACGGGCAAGTCGTCTAGTGGGGTGATCAAGGCGGTGTTTGCGTTTGAGGATGAGTGAGAGGCCCTCACTCCCGGACAAAAAAGCGCTCTGCCCCGACCCCTCTCCTGTCCGTGGGAGAGGGGAGTTTTTGCATCAGGACATAGGTACCTGGGGAATGATTTTGCCGTCGAGGCGCTCGAAGATCTCGGGCAGGGAATGGCCGGTGATGGTCATGCCGTGGTTCTTGAGACCAACGACGGCGCGCGATGGGTCGGGGGCCTGGCTCACGAGATCGGAGACGGCCAGGGCCAGCTCACGGGTGCCGCACGGGTAGTTGATATGGGTCGAGCCGATATCGTCCATCCAGGCATGCACGTGGATGATCGCGCCAACGTCAGGGTGCTCGCGATAGATGATGAAGTGCTCGATGGCGTCCACCGACACGCGACGCGGCTCGATATTTGGCGGGACACTCAACACCATGGCGTTGGCTTCCGCGTCATGGTCAGTGACGAGCAGAATGTCTCGGCCAACGTCGTTGAGCTGGGCCTTGTTGACACCGCTCGCGCTCATCCAAAACGTCTCTGCGTCCCGGCGCACCGACAGATTTCCATACGACAGGCCGCCCATACCAAACAGGCGCATGACATGCTTCAGGTCACGTTCGGTCAGGAACTCGTGGATCGGGAAGGGCGCCGGCAGCAGATTCATCTTGTCGAGTGTCTGTCCGGCCAGCCGCAGCTGCTCGGTCAGATCATCGCCCTTCCACAGCTCTTCGGGAAGGTCGGCGATGTAGCGGTTGTTGATGACGAGTTGTGATGTTGCCAGCGGCGCTAGCCGGTTATAAATCTCGGTGAAATACTCTTCGTCCGATTGTCCCGGCGACTGTGGCACAACGTAGTGACCCTGTTCCATGGTGAGAAAGTGGGTGTCGGTTAGCTCGCCTTTGGGTACGAGGTACATGGCCACGTTCGAAAGCGTCTTGAGCAACATTGGGTACGCCGCCCGGATGACGTCGGCGGGCTCGTGGTCGGTTTCAATAACGGCGGCCCCAAACGTTCCCTGGGCTTTGCGCCGGAAGATCTTCGGGTTGTTGATGTCTGTGACATTGATCACCAGCCGGATGTCGCTCGTTACTTCAGACTCATGGGTGTGTCCGTGCCGCTTCATCTCCGCGAGCAGGCCTTCACAGAACCAGGCTTGCCGATCACTGTTCGGAGTTCCGAACACATAGAAGTTCACTTTTTCGTCGGTTGCGATCGTTCCGTATGTCTGCGTTGTCGACGTTGCCACGATGACTTCCCCTGCCCTGATACCAATCCCAACGACGGACGCGAACCGAGCGACGCTGTTTTTCGATCCCTGTTGTGGATTCCGTCCCTAAAGGGGACGTTCGCGGTCTCTCATCCCACTGAGAGTAGGCACTACTATGACTTAAATCGCTCCGTCGGCGCAACCTCCGGCGGCTCTCAGGGCGTCCGGATCACCGACCACCGGCAGGATGCGCGGAAGAACATCCACCTGAATTGGAGAGCGGCCGATCTGTTCGCCGTCCATCTCCATCAACATACCGGCGGGACACAGAATGGCGGCTGACCCTGCACGGATGTGCAGTACCCCATGCTGGCCGACGTGCTTTCCGCGGTAGACGCGCGGCAGCAGCGAGGTCAGCAGTGCGCGTTTCCCAACGTCAGCCAGGATATACATCTCCAGCAAACCATCGCGGATTGAGGCTGTGGGAGCAACTCGCATTCCACCTGCAAAGAACTGTCCGTTGGCCAGCACAACCATGTTGGCCGGGGCGTGAAAGACGCGGTCGCCGCCGATATCCACTGTGATTTCACGCGGCTGGAAGCTGATGATCGTGCGCACCGCCGCGGCGAGATAGGTGACAAGTCCGCCGAGCGCCTTGGACGAGTGATTGATCCGGCCGGCGACCTCAGCGCCCAGACCGAGATCGGCGACGTTCGCGAAATAGCGTGTTTCAGTATGACCCTCCATGGTCTGGAAGCGAATGCGTCCGATATCCATGAGAGTGGTCGAGTTTGCCCGCAGCGCACTCGCGGCAGCTTCCGGTGAGCCAGTGCCGAGCGTGCGTCCAAGGTCTTTGCCGGTGCCGCAGGGAATGACAACCAGGCGTGTCTTGTCGTTGACAGGGATGTCATTGTGTAACAAGCCGTTAACGATCTCGTTGACCGTGCCGTCGCCCCCGACGGCAACGATGGTGTGCGCGCCGCCAGCGGCCATGTCGCGAGCGATTTCGCTGGCGTGGTTCGGCCCGCTGGTGAACACGACTTCGTAGTTGAAACCATGCTTGCCGAGGCTGTCGGCGATCCTGGGCCAACGCTTGCGGCCGCGCCCATTTCCAGAAGCCGGGTTGACGATGACGTGCAGTCTGTCGGCCGGCGTGGACGCCAAAGTTAAAGGGTCGCTGCTGGCGCTTGGGCCAACGCTCAACGGTATACCTCCAGGTCAGGCGGCACAGCATGTGATAGTTGGCGGATTATACGGTAGTTGTGGGTGCGCGTGTGTCAGTGACCGGCCAGATGGTCATATATGTCCGCCGTTTCGCGGGCGGCGCGGCTCCAGGAGAATTCCTGAGCACGTCGCTGGCCAAAAACCGATAGCTCATTCCAGAGCTGCTCGTCGTCGTAAATACGCTCGATCGCCCCGGCCCACGAATGCGGGTCGTCACCTTCCGCGACGAGCGCGGCCAGCTCGGTGACTTCCTGCAGAGCGCCCTGGTTTGATGAGATGACGGGTGTGCCGCAGGCCATCGCCTCAAGCGCCGCAAAGCCGAATCCCTCCGTGTGACTGGGGACAACGACGGCGTATGCGTTTCGATACAGCTCACGGAGCGTGACGTCGTCCACGTTGCGCCGCCAGGTAACGCCGTCTGTGTTTTCCAGGCGCCGCTCGGTTGTTTCGCTGTTCCATCCAGGCTTGCCGGCCACCTCAAGCCGAGGCCGATCGACCATCACTGCCAGACCGTCGAGCAGAAGATCGTAGCGCTTGCGCGGCTCGATTGTGCCCACGGCCAGGATGTAGCCGCCACGGTCGGCGCGAGAAACAATGGGCTGGCGTTGGAGATTGAGCGGGATGCCATGCTGGATGACGGTGATTGCGCCGGGGTCGATATTGAAGCGCTCGCTAAGATTCTCCGCCGTCCATTGCGAAGGCGTGATCCAGGCGTCTGTCCAACGCCGGGCTGCGGAGATCTGCTCGTAGTAGTCTAGCGAGGATTTTTCAAGGTCTTCGGGACGTTGCATGAATGCCAGGTCATGGACGGTCGCAACAGTGGCAGTGCGTGGAATCCTTGGGGCGATGAAATCGGTGGCGTGATACACGTCGAATCGTTTCCGGGACAAGGCCATCTCGACAGCGATTGAGTAACGCTCGAGGCGATGGTGGGGCGGCGTGCGGAAGCGCACCGCGTCGTCTGTCGGCGTGCCTGTTCTCGACTGGATAGCTGTGACCGAGAGGTCTGGAAGAGCGCGTAACGCGGCGTACAGATCGTTCGCGTAACGAGCGATACCGCCTGTGCGGTGGCCGGCCAGCCTCAGGTCAATCGCGACCTTTGGAGGCCTCATGCGATTTCCGAGAATGGATATGCGTTGTTCTTTACCATCTCAAGCAGCTCGTCCCGGCCGGCGAGAATCATCGCGTGCAGGTCCGGATTGCCAACCTCAAGCGCAGATTCGTGCAGCTCATCTTCGTCCAGCACCAGTGCCCGTCCGTCCGGATAGACGATGACGTCCAGATACAGATCGTGCCAGTGGATCTCGCCCCCGGTTACGGTCGTTGGATGGGTGACATTGCAGTACCAGCCAGCGAACTCCCCGCCCACCCGGAAGAGAGCGAAGGCGTTGTAGGGCCGGTCGAGAGCGAAGTATTCGTCCAGGACATCGCCGTTAAAAAAGGTGAGATAGCCCAGGTCTATGTCACCGTGAACCCAGTTTGCGCGGGCGGCGATCCAACCGTCCTGGCAGTCGATGAGCGTTCCGGTGTAACGCACCGGCTGTTTGCCAGAGGGGGAGAATTTGACGATCTCTATCGTCCTGTCCTTTCCGGTCAATGGACGTGCGCGTGGGGGGCGTCAGCGTTGGGAAAGATCTCGCCGATCTGGTTGATGCGTTGCACGAGCTCGTGCGCGTCGTCCGCCTCGACGTTAAGGCGCACCAGAGGTTGGGTGTTGGACGCTCTCAGGTTGAACCACCAGGTGGGATAACCAACAGTCAAGCCGTCCAGCGTGTCGATGTCGCCGTCAGAGAACGTCTGCCTGGCGGTTTCGATTATTTCGGCCGCATTGTCTACCTCGTAGTTCATCTCGCCGGAGCGGTGCCGGGTGTCTATTGGCTGGAGAAAGTCGCTGACGGTAGATTCTTCGCGAGACAACAACTCAAGTACGGTCAGGAACGCTATCAAGCCGGAATCTGCGTACCAGTTGTCGCGGAAATAGAAATGACCCGAGTGCTCGCCGCCGAAGA
>JACCZH010000070.1 GCA_013696045.1 Chloroflexia bacterium | reverse complement strand
CGCGCTGGTTATCGACCCCAACCGCAACTTCGACCAATATCTTGCCCTGGTTGCCCAGGAGGAATTCCAGATTACCGCGATTACAGAAACGCATATTCATGCTGATTTTGCCTCAGGCGCTCAAGAATTAGCCGAGCGCACTGGCGCTGAGCTCTATCTCTCGGATGAAGGCGATGGCGACTGGAAGTACCAGTTTGCCGAGCAAGCGAACGCGACGCTGGTTCATGACGGCGACACGTTCAACATTGGTAACATCACCTTTGAGGTTATGCACACTCCTGGCCACACTCCTGAGCACATCTCGTTCATCCTGACCGACACTCTGGTGGCAGACAAAGCTATGGGCATATTCACTGGTGATTTTGTGTTCGTTGGTGACGTCGGGCGGCCTGACCTGCTAGAGACGGCCGCCGGGATGAAGGGCATGATGGAACGCGGCGCCCGGCAGCTCTACGGGTCGCTCCAGCGCTTTAAGGCGCTGCCGGATCATCTTCAAGTCTGGCCCGGTCACGGTGCGGGCAGCGCTTGTGGAAAGGCCCTCGGCGCGGTTCCGCAGAGCACAGTGGGCTACGAGAAACTCTTCAACTGGACCCTCAATGTTGGTAGCGAGGCGGAGTTTGTCAAACAGGTGACGGCCGACCAGCCGGAGCCGCCCAGCTATTTCAAAGTGATGAAACGCATAAATAAAGAAGGAGTTCCCCGGCTCAATGACGCCACTGAGCCAGCACGGTTGGCCTCGACGATCTTCCAGCACGAGCTCGAGTCTGGCCTGAAGATTGTCGACACGCGCCCGGTTGAGGCGTACGCCGCCGGCCATATCCCGGGCACGATCAACATCCCGCTCGGCAAGTCGTTCATCACCTGGGCCGGTTGGTTGCTGCCGTATGATGCGCCATTTGCCCTGATTGTGGACGAGGCTAACATCGAGCGCTCGATGCTGGACCTGCGCTTGATCGGGCTGGACGAGATCAAGGGCTACTGGACGCCGGATGTCATTAACCAGTGGGATGAAGGTCTCTCCAAGATCGAGCAGATCACCGCTGTCACCGCCAAAGAGCTGTTGGACCGGGGTGAGATCACTATCCTGGATGTCAGGGGATCGGCTGAATACAAGGAAGGCCACGTTCCAGAGGCGGTGCACATTCCGCTTGGCTACTTGGAAGACCGGCTGGACGAAGTGCCTGACAACAAGCTGCTGGTGGTCCACTGCCTCAGTGGGTTCCGCTCTTCGATTGCAGCCAGCATCCTCGACGCGCACGGTCACGCTCCAATTGCGAATCTGGTGGGTGGCTATCAGGCCTGGGCCGCAGCTGGAGGCTCAATCGAGCGCGGTGTCAAAGAGACTGAGGCGATGGTTTCATAGGCGAAGTTGCTGGTCCCAGTCGTCGATCAATGGTTGCACCCCAAGGTCAGCGATGCAGAAGCGCAGCACGTCTTCGGTGGCAACGCCGCTTGTCGGCAGATGCCGTCGGTTCAGGTTAGCCTCGTCGCCCTCACGGTTCTGAATGCCAAGCCGGATCGGTCCCTGAAAATGATGCCGGCACCAGGCGGCGTCCGGGTTGGCGGGGAAGCGGACGAACTCCCAGCGGAGCAGTGGCTCCGGGTCTCCTTCGGGTGCGACGGTGTAGCGATAGGCGGTCGTTCTGAGCGTGAGCAGGCCGGTCTCTTCGTCCGTCACCGGGTCGCACGTTTGGCGTAGATCAAGCTCCATGGGGCCGTAGGAGGTGCGAATGAGTGTGTGGGAAACTCCAAGCTGGTCTTGGAAGCCAATGCTAGATATGTTCCGGCCAATCATGTAGACAGCGAGGCGGCGTTCAGTGACAGTGGTATTTAGGATTCGGTTGACGTGATCGGCAAACTGCTGGCTAATCTGCCCTAGTGATCGGCCTTGGAACGACATTACGGCTTATAGTCCAGCATCATTACGTAAGATTGGATTCCCGATCCAATATAATTCTTCGGTAAGGTGCCGTTGCGTGCGCGCTCGACGGCTTCATCGAACGAGAGACCAAGCTTTTCGGCCTCATACTCAATCATCTGGACCAGTTGCTCATGAGTAACCTCAATCATAACCTCACCTCTCTAGGGCGTCGGCAATCTCCTGAGGATAATGCTGTCGTGGAGCAACCACATCGTCACTCTGTGCCTTAAGAGTACTCGGCTGTGGGGATGACTTGGTCTGGTAGCCGATCTCGTCGTCACGGTCCAGTTCGTGATGCATCATCATAATGAGAAACTGGACGTTAGAACCAAGGTAGCCTTTCGGTAGCGTATTGTTGCGGGCACGCTCAACAGCTTCGCCGAATGTGAGTCCTAGCCATCCGGCTTCAATCTCGATCAGTTGCCGAAGTTGTTCCTGCGTAGCATCGCCGCTCTTGATCGCGTCTCTGAGATCTTGCGGAAGTTGTCGATGTTGTACAGCCATGTCGTTGCTCCGTTCGCAATACGATGATGTTCCATCTAGCATCTCACGCGGACGATAATACCGTCAATCCGCGCCTGGACTGGCTACTGACGGATGCGCGGCGGTCATCTATCATCCGCAATGGAAGGTCGCGATGAACGTGAGAGGGCACCGATGGACGACGACAGGCGAGGCAAGCTGATCGAGCAATACCGGGACGGCTACCGGGTCATTACCGAGGCACTGGAAGGCATCACTAACGCTGAGATGGATGCCCGTGAGGGATCACAGGAGTGGTCGCCGCGCGAGATTATTCACCATCTGGCGGATAGCGAGATGACCTCGGCTATCCGGCTGCGCCGGCTCCTCGCGGAGGAGACCCCCGAGATTATTGGCTACGACCAGGAAGCCTACGCCCGAATCCTGTATTACGACCGGCCGATTGAGCCGTCGCTCGAAGCGTTCCGGTATGCGCGCGAATCAACCGCCCAGCTGCTCGAGCGCATGACCGATGTCGAGTGGGAGCGCGCCGGCACCCATAGCGAGAGCGGCGTCTATAGCGTCGAAGGCTGGCTGGAGATCTATGCCGTGCATGCCCACGAGCACGCCGATCAGATCCGCCGGGCGCGGGCGATGGTGGAGTGATGGGTTTAACCGCGCAACCTCGTATCCGGCTGGGAACGTTCCCAACGCCGCTGTACTTTGCCGAACGGCTGACGGCGCAGCTCGGTGGCCCGAGGATCTACATCAAGCGCGATGACCTGACCGGGCTCGCGCTGGGCGGCAACAAGACCCGCATGCTGGAATATCTCGTCGCGGATGCTCTCGAGCAGGGGGCGACCCACCTCATAACCGAGGGCGGGCCGCAGTCTAACCATGTTCGGCAGACGTTGGCCGCCGCGCGGCTCACAGGCCTTGAGACTGTCATCGTTAGCAACACCACCGACCCCAATCCGCCGGTGCAGGGCAACTTTCTGCTGGACCACATCTTTGGGATCGAGTACCACCGGGTGTCCGAGGAGCGCGACCGTCCGGCGAGGATGGCGCAGCTTGCGGACGAACTGGCCGCCAACGGCTACGTACCGTATGTCATCCCCGGCGGCGGCTCGAACGGGGTGGGCGCGCTCGGCTACGTCGCGGCCATGCTGGAGCTGAACTACCAGCTCTGGGATCAAGGCGTCAGCGCCAGCGCGTTCTACTTGCCGAACGGCGGTGGTGGAACCCACGCTGGCGTCGCCCTTGGCGCGGCGCTCTATGGGGCTGAGTATGGGGTGCGCGGCATCATGATCGAGGACAACGCCGCCATCGGCGCTGAGCGCAGCTGGAAGATCGTTCAAGAGACCGCCGGCCGTCTCGGCATCGCCTGTCCGTTGACGAAGAACGACATCATTTGCGTCGACGGCTTTGTCGGCGAGGCCTACGCCGTGCCGACCCCGGAAGGACTCGACGCGATCCGTCTCCTGGCGCGCGCCGAGGCGATTCTGCTGGAGCCGGTCTACAGCGCAAAAGCGTTTGCCGGTATGCTGGCCGACATTCAGTGTGGGATGTATTCCTCGAAGGAGTCCGTCATCTTCCTGCATACTGGAGGCACGGCGGCGCTTTTTGCGATGACCGAGGAGCTTGCGCCGATCCTCGATGGCAACGAAAGGACACGGCATGATGCAACGCTCTGAGACGGTTCCGGCTGGCGGCGCAACCTCGGCACGGGTCGAGATCGGTATGGCAGTGGGCGAGCTCCGCATCTCCGGCGGTGCAACCGAGCTGATGGACGCCGATTTCACCTACGACGATGAGCTTGAGCCGGAAGTCGAATATCGTGTCGATGGCGGCCAGGGCGTTCTGACGGTGAAGCAAGGGTCTAAGAAGAACGTCCGCTCCACCCAGAACGAGTGGAACATCCGGCTGAACGACCGCATTCCAATTGACCTGCAGGTGAACGTGGCCGCCGCGGCCGCGGAGCTGGTTCTCGACACCCTGCCCATCTTGTCGCTGGATATTCACTCAGCCAGCGGTGCGGTATTGGCGAACGTTGGTGGTAACCAGCCGTGGGTTGACCGGATAAAGATTGAATCCGCAAGCGGCGGAATCCAGATCCGGCTGAATGGGACCTACCGCTCGCTATCCAGACTGGAATCACGCAGCGCCAGCGGCAAGCTGGATATCGACCTGTCCGGTAGCTGGAAAAAGGACCTCGAAGCACACATCAACGCCGTGTCCGGCGCCGTCACCGTCACCGTCCCCACCCGCGTTGGCGTCGCCGCCCAGACCTCTACGATTTCCGGCCGGCTCAACTCGCCCACCGGGCGGACCTCCGGCATCGCCGGCAAGGCCTATGTCAACGACCTCTTCGAATCGTCGAGGGTGAAGCTCAAGCTGCGCATCGCGACGGTGAGTGGGAGCATCACGATTGGTGAAGGTAGCTAGAAAAAGCATTCCTCCGCGGACGGGAAGTCATGGCGTACCTGTGCATTCTGTAATCAGGAATCTCACGCGTGTCGAACTTTCGGCAGCGTAATCATCTCCGCAGACACCCTGGTTATCAACGTCTCGGCGGTCGGTGAGTGGTCAGTGACGTTTGTAGCAGAGAATGACCGCTGGATATTGTGGGTTACATCTGAAGGTAGATGACGAACAGCTATCAATGGTAGTGATGACGCTTGACAGCGACGCTCGCACATATCATCATGCGTTCCATAGAACCTTGTCTGGCAGTGAATTCCTGAGACAGCGCAGAGGTGGAAATGGTTGGCGATGATGACGCGTTACAGGCACAGCTTCTTAGCGAGATTGGCCCTTGGTCTGAGGTAAAGCTGGAGATCATCCGTAAG
>JACCZH010000068.1 GCA_013696045.1 Chloroflexia bacterium | reverse complement strand
CGTCTACCTTGTCCGGCGCGCCGGACAGACGCCTGCTTTCACGGTTCGGTTGCCCATGCCCGGCCAGGCATGGAGGTTAGCCCGCCAGCACACTCTCTTTGTGGAACTCAACGCGCGTTGCGCGTGCATTCCCTCCTGGTCCTTGCTGCTCCAATCCAGAGATCTACCGGAAGGTATGCTCCACGTTCACCACTACATTTCTGGAGCGCCGGCTGGCCTGAATACGGTGTCGGGCGCTGCGCGCGCTGCGCTGGCACACTGCCTGGCATGTTTGCATGCTCAACACCGCCAGCGCTACACCATCTGGCCCGGGTTGCGGCCGGCCTCAGGATCACGAGCGCGCCTCTTCCACGACCGTCTGAAAGCGGTCAAACACCATACAACCTTCAGCAACGGACTTGGACCTGAGCGTCAGACACGCATCCAGGCGTTGTATGCGAGCCTCTCGTCCGTCACGTTGCCCGGCGAGGCCGCTTGGGATGAGGGTGATTTCGCCCAGCTCCATGGCGATCTGACGTTGGGCAATATGGTCTGGAACGGCGACTCAGTAACCCTGATCGACTGGGAGTACGCCCGCGATGGCGACCCCGCCGAAGACCTGGCCTATCTCTTTTCCGAGCAACCGGTCTCGGAAGAGCTCAGCACCGCCTTTCACCAAAGCTACATCGCCGCCGGAGGCGACCCTAACGCCTCGAAGCGGGCTGCCTGGTACGCACCGCTCGTCGCTCTGGATTCAGCGCTCTGGTGGGGCGACTATCATCTGAAGCACGGTAACGACCCGGCAGCGTCTCAGGAGGTTCTGGGATTCATTGGGCTTGCGGAAGCAGGTCTTCGGGGGCTCAATGATGTGGTGCTCTAACGATCTCCCGGAGGTTGTAACAATCATTGCGACTTCGAGGATACGACGCTGTCATTTGACGTTCGCCGCTGTCAGCTCAATTCCACCGAGCCTGGGAATCATGTGTCCCATCTCGATACCTAGCCGTATCTAGTGAACAAGCCCTTCACGAAGCTCATCAACGCACATATTGGTCCTGCCGTCCAGACGCCTCGCAGATCAGGAATATTAGAGTAGAAGATGCCATCTTCGTCGAGACATTCGCACTCGCACCGCTAAATAGCGGCTTCAATAATACGCATCGAGCATGGCAATGGTCTCAACCGTTACAATCCATGATCCGCCGTACACGTCTAAACATGTACCAGATCCTAGAGCTTCTCCCACTCATCTCGCGAGATTTCAGCATCTTTCAGTACACGGGACAGGAGATCCCTACCGATGTCGCCTCTATGCGGGTTTGGAATTCGCAGGGTGTGCGAGCCACGAACCATAATTGATGCTTCTTACCACGATGCGGACCATCAAATCCTAGCTGTCTCAAGCAGTCGATCAGGTCGCGCCGGCTGATCGGTCCAAACGGTGGCATTAACTGACGTTCGCGACGGTCAACTCAAGACCATCGAGCACGGGAATCGTCAACCCTCTATCGAGGCGTATTTGGATCCAATCCACGAGCACTTCCCGAAGTTCATCCACGCACGCCTCCATCGTCGGACCTTCCGACCACACTCCACGCAGTCCGGGAACACTGCAAAAGAAGATGCCGTCTCCTTCAAGAAACTCGCATTCCTTCCGCTGAACGGCAGTCTCGATATATGCGTCTAGCATGGCCACAGCCTCATATCCAGACTCACACCGGGGTAATGAAGAACGATACAGCGTATCCTACTAGACTCCCGCCATTCTCTTCCATAAACACAGACACTTACCTGAACCCCCGTGAACCGCCGCCACCGCCGCCGCCGAAGGAGCCACCGCCACCGGAGAAGCCGCCGCCACCGAAGGAACCACGGCTGCCGGTTCCACCGGTGTTTGAAGAGAAGGGCTTAAAGACTTTTGACGCCTCATTGAACATGGAGAACATGCCGTCGCTCATGCCCTGCAGAGAGCCACCGAAACTGTCGCTCATACCCTGCATGCTTGGCGTATCGAACCCACCGCCTTCGCCGCTGGTTGATCCGCCACCCGCTCCCGGAATAATCACCATTCCGCCGCGCCGGTGATAGGGACGCCGCATAGGACCGCCATGATACGGCCCGTACCAGTGCGGAGCAGGGGTATCAATCTGGGAAAATTTGCGCACCCACGTGCGTTCCAGGCCAAACGCCACCGCGTAGGGCAGGTACGACGAGAAGATGGCTTTGGCGTCGTTAACATCCTGGTAACGCTCGATCTCCACCAGATAGCGACGGAAAGCATTCCACTTTGCCGCCGCCTCAGCGCCCTGTTGAGTCTTGCGCGACATATGGCTTGCGGTGGCGATCAAGATCAGGCCGAGAATGCCCGCAGCAAAGACCGGAACCCAGACCAGCGGCGCGAATCCCGAGATGATTCCGGCGAACAAGAATCCGAACGCCGCCGTAAGTCCCAACAGTATGTATCCGCCCACACGCCATTGGCGCCGGGTCGTCTCTGGATTTCTGGGGAAGTAATCATGCTCGACCAATTGATCGTACATAGCCTCCTTTACCTTGGCCTGACGCGCCGAGAACCGCTCCCGGATCTTGGTGAGCTCCACTTCACTCTTGCCACCAAAAATGGCGTCCAGCGTCTCTTTTTCATACTTGGTAAGGCCATCAGTCGTGCCGGTCTTGCGCAACGTCCAATCACGGTTAAAGGTGATGCCCATCAGGTTGGACGACGACTCCTCGATGTGCACCACGCCACGCTCGCCAAGATCGACGATGGTCGCGATCACATCGTGGTCGTCGGCGCGTTCATCAACCAGTACTCCAACCGCGCCCGGCAGCAAATCATCCGGCGGCTCGCGCAGAATGTCGATTGGCAGCTCCACCTGGGGATCTTTGCCGCGTGACTGCCAGACGGAGTAGATAGCAATTGGTCCGCCGACCAGCATGAGCAAACCCAGTCCGAGGAACCCAAGGTTCGCAATAGCCTTCAGCGGGCGCAACCGATCCTCACGTTCGGCGGCGGCATCGCTGGCGGCCTGCCAGGATGGCACGGCCGCTGCGGTCATGTCCGGAAACTCGGCCCGCGCCTCGAATGCGTCACCCTGGCCCAAATTGGAGGCTGTGAAGACGATTGTGTCAGCGTCCGGCATTTCTATCGAGGTGTCTTCGGTGTCGATGGTGAAGATCTCGGCGGCCAGCTCTTCCTCTGTCACCGGTGCGGGCAAGTTCATGGTGACCATGGACTGGCGGACATCCGCCGCGAAATCCGTGTCAATCGCCCGCCACCATAGTTGCTCTCGGCCGGTCTCTTCATAGACTCGCAAGCCGCCCGTCACGTCGTACTGGATTGTGAACTGCCGCGTCTCGTTGGATGCCTCGTCAAACCACCAGAGAATTTCGATCTCGTCGCCATAATCGGTTATCTGGAAGGTGCCCGGACTGCCAGAGCCACGCTCGTACTGCTGGCCGTCCTCAGACACCTGAATGTTGCTGATATCTTCAATGCGGTCCAGGGGAATGACAGCAAACCCCTCACTGAACGAGCCGGAGGTGAAATTGATGAGCTGGTCCTCAGTGACGGTGAAGCTTCCATCCTCGCGCAGGTCGATGGTGGTGTCGTAGCGCTCCCAGAACAGCTCCTGCTGCTGGGCAGCCGCCGAGCCGGGCAACAACCCGACAATCAGCGCTAGCGCGATCGCCATGCCCGCAAGCGAAACCCAAATGTGCCGGCTGCTTGCGCGCACAACCGTATGACTCTGCCTCATCTATGCTTCCCCTCTGACCCCACACTCCACCGTTCCGCCGCTCAATCTTACGAGTCACACTGCACCGGACGAAAATCGTGACGTATGGCCCGTTTGCTTGTGGGCGAAGATCGAGTATTCTGCTGGCATCATGATAGTAGACAAAACTCCGCAACAACCTTCCGCCGCCGACCGCCAGAGGGTTCGCCGTGAGGTAATCGCCTGGGCGATTGCAACCTCAGAAAGCCGCCGGACCATTTACCTGGACACTGAAACAACCGGACTGGACGGCTCGGCCGAGATCATCGAGATTTCGGCGATTGATTTTCAGGGTAATGTGTTGCTCGACACCTTCGTCCGGCCGCAAGAGCGTATCCCGCGTGACTCAGAGGCCATCCACGGCATCACAAACACCATGGTGGCCCGGGCACCACACTGGTCCGAGGTCTATGCGGAGCTAGTGGCCATTCTGTCTCAAAGCGCGGCTGTAGTCTACAACGCCGGGTTTGATTTCAAGATGGTCAACCAGATGAACCGCCGCCACAACCTGCCCACTCGTCGCGATAGCTGGCAGTGCGCTATGCAGCGCTATTCTGGGTTCGCCGGAATCTGGAACGAGTATCGCGGCAACTACCGCTGGCACAAGCTCGAACAGGCCGTAGCCACTTTCGGCCACCCGCCCGGCGGCCATCGCGCTCTTGCCGACGCGATGGCGTGCAGGTTGGTGGTTAAGGGAATTGCTGAGAGCTAAAGCCGATTCGCATCAACTAAAACGAGATTAGCGAGAGGAATGGCCTTGTTTAGTCATCCCTTCGGCTGCGCTCAGGGCAGGGTCTGAGGCAGCAAAGGACCTCTGATTTATCCATTTGGCGGCCCAAAGAAAGATCCTACGTGCCTCAGGATGAGGACCACAACATCACTCTCTGCCCGGTTATTTCTTTCATTGATGCGAGTGGGATCGCAGCCAGACAGAAGCTAACCCGCCTCATGCTCCGCCCGTAGCTGCCCACAAGCCGCGCCAATGTCAACACCACGCGAGTAGCGGACGGTGGCCGGAATACCGGCCGCTTCGATGATGCTGGTGAAGCGGTTGATCTTCTCGGCTGTGGGACGCGCATAGGGCGCGGCCGGGGTTGGGTTATAGGGAATGACGTTGACGTGGCAACGCAGGCCACGC
>JACCZH010000014.1 GCA_013696045.1 Chloroflexia bacterium | reverse complement strand
TTCTGCCTGACGCTCAACTGGTCACTAACGCGATCGTAGAACTTCGTGCCAGGTAACGGGTACGAAACCGACGCACCAATGTCATCCGGACGGCAGTCCCGCACCATCTGAAACGTCTTCTCAATGTCGTCTCGAGTCTCGCCCGGATAGCCAAACTGCAGGAAGAACCCAACTTCGATGCCGGCCCGATGCAGGCGCCGCGCGGCCTCGTAGATCTGCTCAACCTTCGTTCCTTTCTCCATGGCATCCAGAATCTTCTGGGACCCGGATTCAGCGCCCACCCAGATTGTCTTCGCTCCGGCGCGCCGGAGCGCATCGACGGTGTCGCCGCGAAGAAGCAGGTCAACCCTGTTTAAGCTTTTAAACGGGGTTCGGACGTCGTGTTCCTCGACCAGATCGGCGAAACGCTGCAACCACCCCGGCTTCAACCCCATAATGTCGTCAACGAACCAGATGTGGTCAGGTTCGTACCGATTGGCGATCCATCTGAGTTCTGCAACGACATTCTCCGGGCTGCGCACGTTGTAGCGTTGGCCCCAAATCGGTTTGGCGCACCAGTTGCAGTGGAACGGACAGCCACGGGTGGTGACCATGTTCATTGAGTAATACCCGTGATGGCGGTACCAGATCTCCTGGTAACGCGGAATATCCACCAGATCCCAGGCAGGGAACGGCAAGGCGTCCAGGTTCTTGATATCCGGGCGTCGCGGTGTCTGGGTTACCGTATGGTCATTATCGAGATCGCAATAGACAAGTCCGAGGATCGAGCTGAACGGCGTGCCAGTACGTCCAGTCAGCCGTCCCATCAACTCACACAACGTCTGTTCGCCCTCACCGACCAGCACATAATCCGCGCCAGACGCAAGGTATTTTGCGTAGTGGTCGGATGCGTCCGAGCCACAGACGATCACGGTGCAACCACGCTCGCGCGCCATCGCGATCATCGTGAACGCTGCCTCGCGCATTCGCAGCAGACACATCTTTGAGAGGTAGTTAAAATTGTCTTCGTAGAGTACTGCAAACCGCGGCTGCTCGAGTTCGAGCGCCTGCTGCCATTCTTGTTCAGACCCGGAAAGCATTGCGTCAAAAAGAGCAACGTCGTAGTTCTGCTCGCGCAAATACGACGCCGCGTAGAGCGTGCCAAGCGGAGGGTACGGCTGCATGGCTTCCCAGAGCTTCTGATCAAACCGAAGATAATAGGATTGGCCGAAAAGAACCTCGGTCATTGATTCCGGCCCTCCACCGCATCCCACCGTTCGCGGAACCGCGTCAGAATACGTTCGCCATGACCGTCTACGTGGCCCTTACACCAGTCAGGGCAGAACGACGCTTCAGGGTGGCTGAGACCACCGCGGGTCAGCTTGCGGATCTTGCGCTCCATCTCCCAGCGCTCCAGCCTTGCGCCGGCCTGGGTGCGTAAGGTCGATTCGATCAAACGCCGCAGCAGTCCTGCGCGCTGGGCGACGAAGACGCTGCGAGGCGACTGACTGGCGTTGGGCAAAAACTCGTCCACCCAGCAATTTGATGCACGTAGCCGCTGGTAAACCTCACGCCCGGCAATGGGCACCATCTGGGCGACCTCGTGGGCTGTATAGAGATTGCGGTCGTCGAGAGTCAGGGCATGCTCGGAAAGCAGGAAGTTCGGACAGATGACGTCGCCCCGCGGAGCGGCGTAGCGCACCACCGCGATCACCAACAGCCTTGTCAGCCAGAGTCGCCCGGGCTCGGTGATGATGAAATAGTCTATATCAGATTTCGGGCTCATATTGTCCATCGCCAGCTCGCCGGTGACGGCTACCATGCGCACAAAAGGCAGGCTGGCGATGATCTGTCCATAGTGCAAGGCGCGTGGCCAGCGGCGGTGCGCTTCCGCTTCGCGTTGACGCCGCGTATCGACGATCGTCTCGCGGCCCACGAGCGTGAAGTAGTCGCCGCAGGACGACAGGTACCCAGGCAACAAACCGCCACCATGAAGGATGTCGTCAATCTCATTGCGAGAAACGGGTAGATTCATCAGGTAGCGGTGGATCTCGGTGGCGGTCAGAGGGTAATCGAAAATGTCGGAATAGGCTACCGCCTGAAGCACTGCCTGTTGCAGCAGCCGGGGATTTTCACCCATGGGGAATAGATGCGACTCCGCGGCATAGTTCTGCTCCGGTGACGATCGAATGGAGGAAGCCATCGAGTGTTCCCCTTCCCCGGTGCTGAGGATTCAGCCTGTTGTCGCATCATCATAAGCAACATTCGCCTAGTTGTACAGCCCTGCCATCTTCACATCTGTTCATATTTCACGCTCGCCGCCACAGTACAACACTCGAGGCCCGTAGCGGTGGTTCGAGAACTCAAAGCCGTGCCGTCAGTGGCCCTGATCAGATGGCTTCTGTGAGACCTCTGACTCATCAATTTCTTGAGCGCGTGCCGTATCAACTCGAGCCGGAGCCTCGTGCTCGATCGTGCGTTCGACATCCCGCCGGCCTGTCAGGTTCGCCAACATACATGCCTTACGATTCTGTATCGTATGCGGTTTGGTATATCTGTGAATCTCCGCGTAACGCAACGTGGAGCCGGGAGCCACGAGCACTGCGGCCGTGGCCCATTTTGTAAATGACCTCGTCTGAATAGTTACGCGCACCCCTGAGGTGATCGTGGAGGATTTAGAGCGTGTTATGGATTTTCTAACGTCTACGATAGGCTTGGAGGATGGACACTCCAACGACCCGAGCCAGCTACCCCAGTGATGTGACGGACGCGGAATGGAGCTGTATCGCCCCATACCTGACCTTGATGAAAGACGATGCCCCGCAGCGCGAGCACGACCTGCGCGAGGTCTTCAATGGAGTGCGCTGGTTCGTGCGCACCGGCTCACCCTAGCGCTACATGCCACACGACTTGCCGCCTTATCACACGGTCTATCAACAGACCCAGCG
>JACCZH010000006.1 GCA_013696045.1 Chloroflexia bacterium | reverse complement strand
CAACGGGCTCCTGCCCTTTGGCGCGGCGAAGGGTGAGGACGGTATCCCGATTCCCGATGCGCCAAATCACCCTGGGCTGGTGAGGGCCTTCGAGATGGCCGCCGCCGGCGCGTCCGACCGCGAGATCGCTCAGACCCTCAACGCTATGGAGTACCGCACGACCGGCAATCGCGGGGCAAACCGGTTCACGAAAGACACGGTGCGACCAATCCTCCAGAACCGGTTCTACCTCGGCGAATTGCCGGACAGCGATGGCGGTTGGCTGCCGGGCAAGCACGCACCGATGATCGATCGGGCGCTCTTCGACACCGCTGCCGCGGCCCGTTTCCGGAACATCCGGCGGCGCCACAATCCCGGTTCCCCGATCCGCTCCCCGTGGGCGCTGTCAGGTGTCGGCACGTGCGAGTGCGGCTCAGCATTGAAGAGCAGTGGCCGTTCCGACAGTCGCCGGAGGATTGAATGCTCGGCACGGAATCAAGGGCTCGACTGCGACGCGCCATCGTTCTACGCCGACGTGATCGAGGACCAGCTCGGGGGCCTCCTCGCGAACTTCGATATCCCGGAGGAGCGGCGCTCGGACCTGATTGACGCCTGGAAGAGTCGTCAGGCCCGCTTATACGCGCAACGGACCGACGCGGCCCGGGAGCGGGAGCGATTGGAAGCCAAGGCCGAACGCATCAAGAGCCTGTTCATTGAGGGTGAGATCGAGGATACCGAGTTCCGGCGCCAACGGGCCGAGGTTGCCGCGCGGCTGGCCGATCTCCCCATCGTCGACCTTCCTACAGATGATGCCGTCGCTCGACGGCTTGCCCAGCTGCTCGCCGACCTGTCGGCCGCGTGGTCGCTTGCGACTCCGGCGGAGCGGAACGCAATGGCGCGGGAAATGTTCACCGGTGTGGTGGTCGAAAACAGAACGGCCGTGGCGGTGAAGCCACGACCGGAACTGGCGCCATTCTTCGCATCACTTGAGTGTCAACCTGATGCGTCGATAACGCAGAGGCGGAAGCGACGGGGAACGGAGCGGCGTGTTAGAACTTTTCCGCGCTCGCCGGATCATCATCCCAGGGCCTCGTGAGCAGCAGGAGGCAGTAACGTCTGGGCGATCGCGCTATCAGCGGCCACGCCCCTGCAAACTTAGTGCCGAGGAAATGGAAGAGATTCAACGATTCCCAGCTAATTCCCTACGAGCGATTGGGGATGAATACGGCGTGTCACATGAGACAGTGCGGACAATTCGACGACTTGCCAACCGAGACGATAGAGCATCGCCTCCTTCCTGAGCCGGCTCACCGCACAACTCTTTAGAGACTGTGGACCCAATGGACTAAATCGAAACGACGCCACGTTAAATCGCCGGTTGGACTAGCCGGTTATGACGCTCTAGAGGTAATTCCTGAGGGTAAGAGCCATGGCGTACAAGTTGGTTCCCCGGCAAGATTACGGCCAACAGCGTCGCGATTTCCTCACATGCGAGCAATTTGCCCCTCCCGAGCAAGAGGTCAAAGGTTCGTGTCCTCTCGGGCGTACCAGAAAAGCCTATAACGGCGAGGAAAACGGCCACTCGTGCTGAGTGGCCGTTCCTGACTCCGGCGATCTGCTTCCCTCCTGCTTCCCTGCCGCTGAGCCGCCTCTTGACACCGTGTCATGCGGGTACGGCGCCCCTGAACGTCAATGAATAGGTGGTAGTTGGCCATGAACGGTGGCTCAACGACGCCACGCCCGTGGGGCCAACCATCACAGTAGTTGCATTATGCTTACAGGAAGTCATTTGTGGGACGAGAAACCCATCTTGAATAGTTGAAAGGCGTTGTGCTGCACGCGTCGTGGGACGCCTTCCTACCCGATCACCGATTCGGAGCCTCGAAGCATGGATGTATTTGAAATCCAGCGTCGCCTCGTAGGCGACTATCGTGACTACGTCGAAAGCTTCGTAAAGATACGTGATCCGAGGATTAGAGCATTCGTTGAGGACGAATACGCCTTGGGCAAGTATTGGCCTGAAGCGTCAGTGCAACTCAACCCAGCGTTCGCACCCGGCGCCTGGATCGACGATCTGGTGGACGCCGGCGCGCTCCATGGCGGGTGCCGCGACATTTTCCGTCTCGGCGATGACAAGGCGAACTCGATGCGCCTCCATCGTCACCAGGAGCAGGCGCTGCACGCTGCGCAAACGGGAGCGTCGTATGTCCTGACTACGGGCACCGGTTCCGGCAAGAGTCTCGCCTACTTCGTGCCAATTATCGATCGTGTCTTACGTAAAGGTTCCGGTCGGGGCCTCCGGGCGATCGTCGTCTATCCAATGAATGCCCTCTGCAATTCGCAGCTCGAAGAGTTGCACAAGTTCCTCGGCCCAAGTTCGACGTCGCCGGTCACGTATGAGCGATATACCGGCCAGGAGTCGGAAGACAAGCGCAACGAAATTCGCGCGAATCCTCCCGATATCTTGCTGACCAACTACGTCATGCTCGAGTTGATCCTGACGCGGAGCGAAGACAGGGCGTTGCTCGACAAAGCCGGCGGCCTTGAGTTCTTCGTGCTGGACGAGCTGCATACCTATCGTGGACGCCAGGGCGCCGATGTCGCCATGTTGACCAGGCGTGTAAGGGAAAGAACCGGCGCATCCGGCCTCCAGTGCGTCGGAACTAGCGCGACCATGGCGAGCGAAGGTCACCGCGAGGATCGACTCCGACAGGTTGCGTCTGTCGCCACGTTGCTTTTTGGCATGCCAGTAGCGACGGGACACGTCGTTGACGAGACGTTGAGTCCACTTTTCGCGGGTGATGAACCGGACGGCAGTGTGCTGCGCACTGCCGCAACCAATTCCGCGGAGGGGCAACTACCCGAGACGTTCCAAGCGTTCATCACCAATCCTCTGGCTGCCTGGATCGAGCACACCTTCGGAGTGCAACAGCGCAACGGTCGGATGGAGCGCCCCACGCCGATCACCATTAGCGATGGAGCGGAGAAGCTGGCGACCACCATAGGCGTGCCAACAGCCATTGCCGCGACCGCGATTCGCTCGATGCTGATGCGGGGATATGACCTCCGGCATCCAGAAACCGACCGACCCCTCTTCGCGTTCCGACTGCATCAATTCATCAGCCGTGGTGACACGGTATTCAGCACGCTTGACCGTGGCAATGCCCGTCGCATGACGCTCGACGGTCAGACCGTGCTGCCCGGTGATCACGATCGACGACTCTACCCGCTGGCCTTCTGCCGGAACTGCGGCGAGGACTACTTTGTCATCGACATGGTCAACCAGCCAGGCGGGTCGCGGCTTCGCCCGCGCGAATTCCGCGACATGGCAAATCAAGACGCCACCGACCGAGCTTCGGGTTATGTCTGGCTTGACTCCAGCGTAAATGGTCCGGACGATGAGCAGCCGTTTGCGTTCCAGCTCGATCGCATTCCCGACCAGCACCTGACCGTTCGTGCCGGTGGCGTTGTCGGGCCGACATCCCAATTGGTCAAGCGGCTTGCTCCCGCGGAGGTCGATGCGAGCGGTCGCATCACGATCTTGGATGAGGACGGACCTTCGGCTGCCTGGTTCGTCCGCGGGAGGCTGCCGTTCTGCCTGTACTGCGGCGAGGCATGGGAACCGAACGTCGGCGAGTTCACCAAGCTGGGCACGCTTGCAAGCGAGGGCCGCGCCGGTGCAACGACCATCATCTCGCTCAAGCTGGTTCAGGCGCTTCGTGCATCTGATGACCTTCCGAAAGAAGCGCGCAAGCTGCTCAGCTTCACCGATAACCGGCAGGACGCCTCGCTACAGGCCGGGCACTTCAACGACTTCATCGTGACTTCGCTGCTGCGCGCAGGCATTCTTGCCGCACTGCCGACCGATGGCGCGACGACCTTCGACCGTCTCCCGGGCGACATTTTCGGGTGCCTGCATCTCCCGCCCGAGGAGTATGCGTCGCCCAGTCTTTCCGGTCGCGGACTGCGTCGTGCCGGAGACACCCTTCGCGACGTACTTGCCTACCGGATGTTCCGTGACCTCCGGCGCGGCTGGCGCGTCAATCAGCCGAATCTGGAGCAACTCGCTCTCCTGACTGTCGAGTATGGCGATCTTGACGAGATCGCGGCGGACGAGGCCTTCTGGAAGCAGGAGGTACCGGAAGCGATCGCGACGCTCCGCGGGGCGCGCAAGGGTGACGACGCCCAGTGGCTTCAGGACAGTGATGTTGACTCTGTCATGAGCGCCATTGCTAGTCTCACGGCTGAGACCCGTGCCGCTTTGGTCACAGCCGTCCTCGACCACTTCCGCCGCGATGGCGCGATCCAGGCACGCATCCTCAGCGAGCATGAACTTACGGCGCTGCGCGACCGAGCCGCGAACAACCTCAATGACTTGTGGGGGTTTGATGTCGAAGAGCCGCTTGACGCCGCGAAGCCCTTGCGTGTCGCGCGCAGCCAGCGGCGTGGCTCGGAGAAGGCCGTCGATATCACGCCTTTGAGCCGCACGGGCCGTGAGATCGCGAAGCCCGCGCTTTGGGACTTGCCGCAAGGTACACCAGCAATCAATACAGCTCGCCGCCTGCTCATCCTCCACGTC
>JACCZH010000401.1 GCA_013696045.1 Chloroflexia bacterium | reverse complement strand
GCGCTCGCCTTCGGCCAGCACGCCCATGTAGCCACCCAGGCAGGGTCCACAGGTTGATGTGCTCCAGACCGCGCCCGCGTCCATGAAAATGTCAGCCAGTCCCTCTTTTGATGCCTGCCGGTGGACTTGCTGGCTGCCAGGAATGACGATGCAACGCACGGACGGATGTATCTGCCGCCCTTTGAGAATCTCGGCTGCCGCTCGCAGATCGGACAGCCGGCCGTTGGTGCAGGAGCCGATCACCACCTGGTGGATGAACATGTCCTCCACCTCATCGGCGTTGTGCACATTTGACGGCAGATGCGGCAACGCGACCAGTGGTTTCAGGTTGGTGACGTCAATCTCCACAATCCGCTCGTAGACAGCATCCGGATCGGAGAAGACCGGCTCGTAGGGCCGGTCAGTTACCTCATCAAGGAAGACCTTCGTCGTGTCGTCGAAGGCAAACATACCGGTGTCGCCGCCAGCTTCGATCGCCATGTTGCACATCGCGATGCGGTCGTCCAGCGGCAGCGCGTCCATCACCGGGCCGGTGAACTCCAGCACCATGTTGCGTGCGCCATCCACACCGATAAGTCCGATGGTGTGCAGAATCAGGTCTTTGCCGCCGATATCCGCTGGCAGCGTGCCAGTGTAAACCAGCTTAATCGACGGCGGAACGCGCACCCAGGTAGTGCCCAACGCCATGGCGGCCGCGATGTCGGTCGAACCCATGCCGGTCGAGAAGGAGTTGAACGCGCCATAGGTGCACGTGTGCGAGTCGGCGCCGATAATGATGTCGCCCGGCAGCGTCAGACCGTTCTCCGGCAGAACGACGTGCTCGATGCCCGCCCGGCCAAGCTCAAAGTAGAGCGTGCCCTGCTCGTGGGCAAACTCACGCATGATCTTGGCGTTCTCCGCCGCGCGGATATCCTTGGCCGGCACGAAGTGGTCCGGCACAAAGACGACTTTCTGCGGGTCGAAGACGTTCTTCAACCCCGATTTCTTGAACTCTTGAATGGAGAGCGGCGCGGTGACGTCATTCGTCATCACCAGATCCACCGCGACCTCGACAATTTCTCCCGGAGTGACCGATTCCCTGCCCGCGCCACGGGCCAGAACCTTCTCCGTCATCGTTGCGCCCATTTAGACCGCACCCTTCGCCCGCTCTGGGGTAGTTGCCGCAACCGCGGCCCGATTCAGCGCCACCACATAAGCATGTACGCTGGCCTCAATAATGTCGGTCGCCACGCCACGGCCGGAGAAAACGTTTCCGCCCACTGAGATTCGTACCGTGACCGAACCCTGAGCGTCCTCACCCGGCGATACGGCGTCAACCGAGAATCTCTCCAGCGTGTTCTCAATTCCGGTCACCGAGTCGATGGCGGAGAAGAGCGCCTCGATCTGGCCGTTGCCCTTCCCGGTCGCCTCGTGTTCGACGCCGTGAGCATCAACCATCACGGCTGCTTCCGCTCCTCCGTCCGCGCTGGAGTGGGCTCGCCAGTCGATAACCCGAAAGGGCTGCGCTTCCCCTTTGCGCAGATTATCTTCGACAATCGCGACGATGTCTGCATCGGTGACGTGCTTCTTGCGATCGGTCAACTCGATAAACCGTTGGTAAAGCGTTTGCGACCGCTCCGCGTCGATATCGTAGCCCAGATCGTTCAGTTTGGAACGGAATCCAGCCCGGCCTGAGTGTTTGCCCATGATGAGCTGGGTTGAGGCCCAGCCGACCGACTGCGGTGTCATGATCTCGTATGTGTCGCGATTCTTGAGCATACCGTCCTGATGAATGCCTGCCTCGTGGGCGAACGCATTCGCCCCGACAATGGCTTTGTTCGGCTGCACCTGAAAATCCGTCACCCGCGTTATCAGTTTGCTGGCTGGCACCAGCTCGGTGGCGTTGACACGGGTGTCGACGTCTCCATAGAAATCGCGCCGAGTGCGCAGTGCCATGACAACTTCTTCGAGCGCTGTGTTGCCGGCCCGCTCGCCGATGCCGTTGATTGTGACCTCTACCTGTCGCGCGCCGGCCTCGACCGCCGCTAGCGTGTTGGCCGTCGCCATGCCGAGGTCGTTGTGACAGTGCACCGAGATGACCACATTCTCAATGCCCGGTGTGTTCTCCTTCAGATACTGGATCAAGCGCGCAAACTCGGCCGGAGTCGTGTAACCCACAGTATCCGGCACATTCAGCGTCGTGGCGCCCTCTTCGATCGCCGCCGCGAAGATCCGGCACAAGAAGTCCCAATCGCTGCGGGTCGCGTCCTCGGCAGAAAACTCGATGTCAGACAGATAGCCCTTACAACGCCTGACCGCGGCGCGCGCAATCTCGACGACCTCGTCCGGACTTTTCCTCAGCTTGTGCTCCATGTGCACCGGCGAGGTCGCCACGAAGGTGTGAATGCGCGGAGACTCGGCGTGCTGCACCGCCTCCCAGGCGGCGTCAATGTCGCCTGGGTTGGTTCGAGCCAGGCCGGCAATGACCACGCCCTTGATCTCCTTCGCGATAGTGCGCACCGCGTCAAGATCGCCCGGAGAGGCCGCCGGGAAACCAGCCTCCATGATGTCAACGCCCATTCTCGCCAGCTGGCGGGCCACCTCTATCTTTTCAACGGTGTTCATCGTCCCGCCTGGAGATTGCTCACCGTCGCGCAGGGTTGTGTCAAATACCAGTACGCGGTCGCCCATGCTCACGCTCTCTTTCTGTTTCGTGCTGTGCTATTTCCATAATAACCGTTCCGGCGCCCCCTCTGGGAGCTAGATAAGGGAGAAGAGCACTATTGACGAGCACAGACATATAAAGAGCTGATTCGATCGTTTGATGCGTGACATTGCCACCACACACTCCAAAACACAAAAACCCCCGCCCCAGAAAGGGACGAGGATCACCCGCGGTACCACCCTTGTTAGCCAGACATGCCGTCCGGCTCACTCAGCACGCGATAACGGGCGAACCCGGCTGAGGCTGAGTCAATTGACCGGCACCTCCGCGGCTCGGGCGCGAGTTCGCATTCTCATTCACCACCGGATTCACACCCACCACCGGTTCGCTGCGGGAATTCGAACGCTACTACTCACCGTCGTAGCCTTGCACTGTGAATCTATCAGAGGGCCTTATGACTGTCAAACAACGATTGGCGGCAATTTCGGAACTCGCAGAGAAGTCGGCTTGTGATTTGGAGGATAGAAATAGAACTCTCTCGCATAGCATCCGCCGTGATGCGACGGACGAATTTGCGGTACTATGCGCTCGTGTAAAGGAATCATCGAAGGGGGTCCGATCGTCATACGGGTCAATCCTGAGTGGCGGAGACTTCCGTCGATGGGATCCAGTTAAGGGATGCTATCATTGATGATAGACAAGGATAGATTATAGATCGTTCGGGTTTGACTGCGGTTCACCGAAGGAGTGGGTATGCAGCAGAGTAGCATGTTGGGATCATTCAATCTCACCGACGAGATTGAAAAGTTTGATCCGTCGGACAGAACCAGTGGTCGACGTGCCGAGACGTTGATCAAGACCGATCACCTCCGCGTGGTGCTCGTGACGATGAAGGCGGACGCAGAACTCCAGGAGCACGATGCACCCGGGCCGATTACCATCCATGCACTGACCGGAGCATTCGTCGTTAACGTCGATGATCGCAATGTTGACCTGCCAGCCGGCCACATAATCTCAATCAAGCCGCAGGCCCGCCATGCAGTGCGAGCGACGCGAGATGGGGCTTTCTTGCTCACTATCGGCTGGTCACCCGATTCAGCCGGTAATGTCCCGCCATTGAACTGAGACCGGTGCGCAGACCGTTGATGTCGTCGACGGTCTGGTCGTGATCAACGCTCAGCCGTCCCTTTGGTTCCTTTTCCAAGGGGTAGATTCAACTGAGCCAACCAGAGATCGTTTCCAATATGTGAGGAGCCCGCATGAGCGATAAACCGGCCGCGGACTGGGATCCACGAGATGCTTCCGTACTTGGCGATCAGCGTAGCGCGTACGACGAGATGCGCGAGCGTTGCCCGGTCGCGCACAGCGACTTCCTGGATTGGTCAGTCTTCCGGCACAAGGACATTGTCAGCGTGCTCGCCGATCCGGAGACCTACAGTAGCGCCTCCAGGCGCCGTGCGGTTCCCAACGGGATGGACGCCCCCGAGCATACGCTTTACCGTCGTGCATTGAAACCCTGCTTTGACAGAGAGCAGATGGCGACGTTTGAGCCGCGCTGCCGGAGCGGCGCGATCGAGATGGTACAAGACCTGCTCACCCGCGATGAAGTGGAGTTCGTCTCTGAGTTCGCCCAACCGTTTTCTGTAGAGACACTCTGCGCGTTCCTTGGCTGGCCGCAGGACGCCAGGGAGCAGCTCAGCGTCTGGATCCACGATAATCAGCAAGCGGCGTTCTCGCATGACAGGGAGACGGGGAAGACGCTCGCTCTCGCGTTCATTGGGTATGTCAAAGATGCACTGCGAGTTCGCCGGGAGACTGGAGTAGGGACGTTCGACGACATCACCGCCAGCCTCATGATGACTGAGGTAGAAGGCGAGCCGTTGAGCGATGATGACATTGCCAGCGTTCTACGCAACTGGACAGCCGGTCATGGCACGGTGGCGGCAGCTCTGGGGATCCTGGCGCTCTACCTTGCCGAGCATCAGGACGTGCAGCAACAGCTGCGCGATGAGCCAGCGCTGCTGCCCGCCGCGATTGATGAGATTCTGCGTGGCGATGGGCCGTTGGTGGCGAACCGCCGGACCACGACGCGCGAAGTAGAGATCGGGGGCCGGACAGTCGGTGCTGGCGAGACCCTTACTCTCATCTGGATCGCCGCGAACCGCGATGGACGCGTGTTTGACAATCCTGATACCGTGCGCTTCCACCAGGATCACGAGACCAACATCCGTGACCGAGGGGGAAACAACCTCGTGTTCGGGGCGGGCATTCATGACTGCCTGGGAGCACCCCTGGCCCGCCTCGAGATGAGAGTCGCCATGGAAGAGCTATTGAATTGCACGAGCCGTATCGAGCACACTGGCACTCAGCCGCCGAGCAGAGGTGTCTATCCGAGCAATGGCCCCGAGGCGCTGAAGATTCGTCTTAGCTGACCGTTGCATGACAATCCAGCAGAACTTCATGGCGTGCAATGTCATCCCGCACGCGTGGGGAACAGGAGAGTTAGTATGTAACCTCCGAGACCCCAGCCAACGACCTGCCTTCAGACAAAGCACCGGGTCCACTCGCTTCATTCTGCCATCTTGCGGGTTATGCCACCGATGACATGATGGATCTTAGGAATCGGAGCGACGCATCAGGGAGAGCCAGGGCGCATATCGGCTAAGACCCACAGCGGATTCTCTATCAGCGGGGCAGGTTGCGCTCGCCAGCGGCATTGGTCTCTTGAGGGAACGACCGCTCGCGCTGCGGGCGACGTATGGCGTCGCTGTCTTTCTGACGCTGATGGGCGCGGCAGTATCGAGCATGGGCATGTTAATCTCGTGAAGGACGATCCTGCGGCCATGGTCGCCTTTCCTGCCATTGTGACCCCAGTCACGTTGCTGATGGGAGTGTTGACGGTGAGGCTCTATCGAACATACGACATGTCGGATCAGCCGCAGCTACCTGCACCGCAGGGGGTGCCTTTCATCAGTGGGCGCAGCTAACTCGTCAACACCTTGAGGAGGAGGGAGAAGGTAATGGGTGCCGAGGTGTCGAAACAACGAGCAAATTCTGATCGACACGCATCTGAAGAATCAGCTGAAAGTTGGGGGTAAATACGTGACCCGCACCAAGACCTATATCCTGACCGCTGTATCCGCCCTGTTGTTCATCTTTCTCGCATGGGCTTTTTCGGATGGGCTATTCTCTCTGGGCACCCTGTTCACGGGCGACTATTACTCCGAGTACACGATTGGCACGTACATCCTGCTCGCACTGATCATTGGTGCTGGTGTCCTCCAGGCGCGCCGGCTGCCGGAAGTGGGTGTCGCTACCACTCCGGTCACGGACTCTGAAACTCCGGGCCAGACCGAGGATCCGAAGCTCTGGAAGCTACTGACTGGTAACGCATACTGGGCTATCTTCTGGCTGCCGATTCGCTTCTTTGTCGGCCTGCAATGGCTTCAGGCTGGTGAGCACAAGATCCGCGACGATGCGTGGATGAGTGGCGGAACAGCGTTGCAAGGGTTCTGGGAGCGGGCGGTCACGATTCCAGAGGGGCGCCCATCGGCTCCGGCTGGTACGTATGCTTGGTATCAGGACTTCATTCAGTACATGCTCGACAATCAGTGGTACGACTGGTTCGAAGGCGATTGCGATTGGTGAGTTCCTGGTCGGCGTCGGCCTGATCGTTGGCGCACTAGTCGGCATCGCGGCCTTCGCCGGCACGCTGATGAACTTCAGCTTCCTCATGGCCGGTACGGTGAGCAGCAACCCGGTTTTGTTCGGACTGACGGTCTTCCTCGTACTGGCCTGGAAGGTCGCGGGCTACTGGGGCATCGACCGCTATTTGCTGCCAACCCTGGGCGCTCCGTGGAAGGCCGGAAGTCTGATCACGGAACACCACATCAGCAGTACGAATCCTGGTAAATGACGCGGGGCTTCAGCCTAACGCTCGCAGCGCGAAAACAGCAAGGGGCGATCCGGTCCACCTGGGCTGGGTCTTCCCTTTCCCAGTATAGCGGTTTCCGCCCGGTGATTGATGCCGCCCTGCGTGCTTTCCTGGACCGGACGACCTTACGCTATGGTGACTTCATTCAGGGTACCGACGGGCGGTGCCGGTTGCATTCGCAACTCGGACGGGCGTCGCACCTGGACACGTGCAGGACGGCTCGTCGGCGATGTTTCCGAAAATGTGACAATATCCAACTTGGCCCTATACCCTGTGGACAGGATGGCTGCATCGCTCGTAGGGGCAAGCATTCGCTTCTACCCAGAGATGACCTTCATTGAGCGCTGCTGTAAGAACACATTGGCAGATCAATTCCCCAGGACATTCTTGACCGAAAATTTCGAAAGCCCCTCACACAACAAGCGTGGCCTAATGGCCACGCTTGTTGTGTCGCATTTCCTTGAGTCTTACCCGTCAGCGACGATCGCGAGATCACTGGTTTCACGCGGCGATTGCGGCACCGGGCGATAATGCTCCATTGTCAGACACTCCGTCGGGCACCACTCGACGCAGATACCGCACCGGATGCATGACTGCTCATCGATGATCATCGCCGCTGCGTTCGGACCCAGCTCGGCGCGCGCCAGGCCGGCAAGCTCCGTTTCGCCGTCGATCGAGAAGATGCGATCGAGCGAGATCATCTCGATCACACCTACCGGGCAAGCATCGACACAACCGTTGCAGAGAATACAGCGGTCCCCGTCGATAAAGATGTTGAGCTGGCATTGCAGGCAACGCTTTGCCTCCTCAAAACCGAGTGGCTTGGTGTA
>JACCZH010000527.1 GCA_013696045.1 Chloroflexia bacterium | reverse complement strand
GGGCACGCGCCATGGCGGTCGAGTTTGGCGGCGGGTTCAGCATCTCGGTGCGAATCGTCTGCCAGGTGGCATCATCAGCCAGGTTGTCGAACAGTTTGCCGCCCTCAGCCGCCCAGTTGGGCACCAGCACGGTCAGACCGGTTCCGCTGGCAACATAGGGATACATGTCCGACGTGACATCGATACCCTCGGCGCGCGCCTGCTCGATAGCGGCAATGGCCTTCTCCATCAACGGCCAGGCCGGCTGGCCCGACGCCTTCAGGTGGTAGATCTCGATCGCGCAACCCGATCGCCGGCCGATCTCGATTGCTTCCTCGATGCCCTCGACCAGCTGCTCGGACTCGTTGCGGACATGTGTGATGTAGACGCCGCCGTACTCACCAGCAACTTTAGCGACCTCAACCAGCTCGTCCGTTCCGGAGTACGAGCTCGGCGGGTAGATCAGGGCCGGGGCCACGCCGAACGCGCCGTCCCGCATGACCTCGTGCATCACCTGGCGCATCGTGTCCAGCTCAGCCTCGGTCGGCTCGCCCATGTCCCAGCCCTTGGCGTACTCGCGCACCGTTCCACCGCCGACAAACGAGCCGATGTTGAGCGACGTGCCCCGCGCCTCGATCGCCTCCAGCCAGTCACGGAAGCTCGTCCACTCCCGCGCCTGCTCTTCCCAGTGGCCGATGTCGGCCGAGATGACGCTGGAGCGCATGGGGTTGTCGATCCGTCCGCCAAACGGCGCCGGAGTCCACATCTCACCCATAATCTCGGTCGTCACGCCCTGAGTCGCCTTGGACAACAGCTTGCCGTCCGCAAACAGCGGGATAATCGAGTGGCTCTGGATATCAATGAAGCCGGGACACACCACGTGCCCGGTCGCGTCGACAACCTCGCTGGCGCTCGCCGGATCAATCGCGCCGGCGTTGGCCACTTTTGCCACCTTGTCACCGGCAATCGCGACATCGCCGTAGAACCACGGGTTCCCGGTCCCGTCAACCACCTTCCCGCCACGAATCAGCAGATCGTAGGTTTCGTTCGCCATGTAATCCTCACTTGCATTCATCCGAAACCGCCTACATTTTCGTACGGGCGAGGCGTGGCCTCGCCCGTACGAATCCGCTCCACCATGTTCCTCTCGTAGAAGGGCTATGCCCGCGACAGACTAGCACGAAACCGCGGCTGTGGCGCTCCAGACGATAGACTTACCGGCTGGAGGAGAAGCGTGACTGTGAACGAGCACCGCGTCCGCGTGCCGGATTTAGTCGAACGTCTACCGGAGCGGGAAAAAGAGATCAGCCGCCGGTTGACAAGCACATTCGCCGAGCAAGGGCAGGAGATCTACCTGGTCGGCGGAGTCGTGCGTGACTTGTTGTTGAACCGGGGCCGGGCCGATGTTGATCTCGCCACCTCGGCTGAACCACAGATGACCAAGAAGCTTGGGGAAGACGCGGGAGCTAACGCCGTCTACACCGTTGGCGAGGCCTACGGCACGATCGGGCTGGTCTTCCGGCAGGACGGCCAACCAGATCTGATCGTCGAGATCACCACCTACCGCAGCGAGGTCTACCCAACCACCGACCGCCGGCCCGAAGTGAAGCACGGCGTCAGCTTGCTAGAAGATCTCTCGCGGCGCGACTTCACCATCAACGCCATCGCCCTGCAAGCCGAGACCGGCGAACTGATCGACCCTTTCGGAGGAATCAACGATCTTGAGCGGCGCGAGCTGAATGCCGTTGGCGACGCGACCCAGCGTTTTAATGAAGACCCGTTGCGGGTGTTGCGGGCCGCCAGGTTCGCGGCTGAGCTGGATTTTGAGATCGGCGAGCCGACACTGGCCGCCATGCGCGCGACCGGAGTGCAAATTGAGCGTGTCAGCCGCGAGCGCATCGCTGCCGAGCTGAACCGGCTGCTGGTTGCCCCGGCCGCCGAGCGTGGCTTGCAGGCCCTGGAAGCCACCAATCTCATCCGCCACATCCTGCCCGAGCTCTTGTCGATGGTTGAGGACGATCGTGATGGCGGCGCGTTCCGCCACAAGGACATCTGGACGCACACACTGCGGGTCGTCGATCAGTCACCCCGCAGGCTGGCCGTGCGCTGGGCCGCATTGCTGCACGATGCCGCCAAGCCAGCCACCCGCTCGGTCGACGAGAGCGGCGAGGTGCACTTCTTCGGTCACGAAATGGCCGGCGCCCACCTGGCGCGCAAGCTCCTGCGCCGGCTCAAACAGGAGCGCGCCCTGGAGCAGCGCGTCAGCCGTCTGGTGGCCATGCACCTGCGGCCTTCGGGCTATGATGAGGACTGGACCGATTCCGCCGTGCGCCGGCTGGCGCTTGAGGCCGGCGATGCTTTTGAAGACCTGCTGGACCTGGCCGCCGCTGATGTCACCAGCGCCCGTGCCCATCGCCAGGCCGCCGCCGCCCGCCGGGTGGCCGGCCTGCGTGCCCATCACGAACGCCTGGAAAATGAGCACGCCCTCGATCAGCTCCAGAGCCCGCTGGACGGCCACGCGCTGATGTCGATGTTTGACCGCCCGCCCGGACGCTGGATTGCCGAGATCAAGGACCGCCTGCGCGAAATGGTCATCGACGGCGATCTCGACCCCAACGACACCGCCACGGCGACGATCCTGGCGACGCAGTGGATGGACGAGCACTAGGCCGTAGCAGGAGCCTCCCCTGATTCTCAATTGGCTCAGACCCTGATTCAACAGATGTCATTTCATCCTGAAGCCACATTTTCACTTTCCCGGCTGTGATACTATCGAGTGTACGTACACTATGAGTCCACATAGCGGAGCAGTGATGGTCGCGATCGAATACAGAGCTTCATTGCCCGGATTCCTTTTCCTCAGGAAGAGGATGTGCTTGTGCACGCCAATTCATAGGGTGCGGGATAGTTATCGACAAGCCAGACAGCGAGAAAGGAGCGCCATGACGCAACCCTCCGCATGCTTGGAACACCGTCAGCTGGCTGAGTTTTCGCGCCGATAACCGGGCAACGCCGGATGTACGTGCATGCAGCTATATGTCCAGTTCTTGCGCATATGCAGTACCTCACCGTGGCCATTCGCGCAGAGAACGCAACCATTCGCTAGTTCATTCGTTATAGTAGGTAAGAAGGTCAGTGTCATCAGCCGCAGGGATTCCAGGTGAGCACATTCTGTGTGGCGCATGTCATCTCTCGAC
>JACCZH010000499.1 GCA_013696045.1 Chloroflexia bacterium | reverse complement strand
CGTGTCATCAGGCAGCTCAAAGAAGCCGACGATGCTCGCGATAATAAACCGGGAACGCTGGCGAGCACGCACCTGGCTTGGTTCATCGCTCGTCCATCCATCGCTTCCGCCTGGATGGATGTAGTCGCTGGCGTTGACAAGAATGACCGATCGCGGCTGCGACAAATCCATGCCCAGAATCTGCCCTTCGCGCAACAGCACCTGCGGATCGGCAATCGTACCATGCAGCGTATCGTAGATGAACTTGTTCCTGAGCTCTGCCTGAGTCGGCAGCCATTCTGCAACAGTCGCCTGATTAATCACCAGCTCGATCAAGGCCCTGGTCAGTCGCGTTGATGAAGGAGACTCGGGACTGGGCTGTTCGACGATCACCTCGCCAGCCAGCCGATCGCAGGCGAATGGCAACGGCACTCGCACTGTTGACATGTCAACTGCGCGAAAAACCATGCGAGCCGGTGCGCCGACATTGCGTGTGCTGTTGCTCGCGACCACCACGTCTTCATGATTTGTCACCAACACCAGCACATCCAGCAGTTCATGGAGCTTCCGGGCAATCTTGTCGGCAACTGGCTGATAGCGGGTGGTATCAACAGTTAACATGGCACGCCTCATGGGTTCGAGGGTATCGGGCTTTGCGCAATCCAACCTGTCACTCTTAAGCACAACACAATTCCACATCATGCTCATCGTAGTATGGGCCGGGCGTGCCGTGCCGGCAAGACACAGAGGCAGAAATTGTGCCCTTTCTGTATCGAAAGGCGGCCGCAAACTGAACGTTTCGTCAAGGAGTTGACTTGCTGGAACAGCCAATCCAGAATCAATTGTCGCTATTCTTCAGGCAGACACATCAGCGCCGGCCGGCACCCCACCATTCGCGGACCACCCCGGCTTATGCAGCCAGGTCGCATGGTCGCCCGACGCACCCCGATGTGCAGTCTCTTCCACCTCCGCTCCCGAGGGTCTCGCTCCACACCGGCGAGGCCCTCACCTTTTGCAACCTGAATCCATACGACCATCGGTGTTAGCGCCGTTATCGGTTCGCTCCACGCGCTACAGTTAATAGACGGTCGGCGACAAGCGACTGGTCGTCTGTATGACACCTGCGGCTAATGGGGAGATCAAATGATCGAGCGTCACATAAGTACCCCTGACACCGCCGGATCCTTGTGGGGCGCGGCTCCCACGCCACTCGTCGCCACACCTCAACTGCCTGCCTGCGATGTTTGTGTCGTGATCCCTGTGCGTGATGAACAGAACACGCTCGCGGCGACGTTGGCGGCGCTCGCGAACCAGGTTGATCTTCATGGCCTGGCACTCAACCCGGCAACCTACGAGATCATCGTTCTGGCGAATAACTGCCGTGATGATTCTGCCGCCATCGCTCGCCATTTCGCGGGCCGCCATGCTGAGCTCGCGCTGCACGTCGTTGAGCTCGATCTGCCGGCCGCCCAGGCGCATGTTGGCGCGGCCCGGCGGCTTTTGATGGACGAAGCCTGGAGCCGGTTCACTACATTGGGCAAGACGCGCGGCATCATTGCAACGACAGACGGCGACACCCTGGTTTCGCCTACCTGGATCGCCGCGACCAGGGCCGAGACAGGCCGTGGAGCCGACGCAGTTGGCGGCAGGATTATGGTCGACCCGCTCGAGCTCCGGTTGTTAAGCGCTGCCGGACGGGAATGTCACCTGCGGGATGTCGGCTATCGTTCCATGATCGCTGAGCTGGAATCCCGGCTTGACCCCGATATCCACGATCCCTGGCCGCGGCACTTTCAACATTTCGGCGCCAGTCTGGCTGTGACGGCGGAGGCGTATCTGCGGGCGGGCCGCCTGCCGGTGAAGCCATGGTTTGAAGATGTCGCGTTCTATGACGCGCTCACGCGGGCAGATGCCAGGTTTCGACACAGTCCCGCTGTGCAGGTGCGAACCTCGGGACGCAGAACCGGCCGCACTGGTTTCGGCTTCGCCGTTCAGCTCACCCAATGGGAAAGTATGGACCCGTGCGCTCAGCGCATGTGTGTTGAGTCCGCTCGGGCGGCCGAAGCGCGCATCACCGCGCGCCGGAAGCTCCGCCAGGCGTGGCGCATGTGCCATCGCGAAGGCAGTCTCAGCGCTGGCATGTGTCACAGCCTCGCCGACCAGCTTAACGTTGACCCAAACTGGCTCAAGGAGACACTGAACCAGCAATCAACGTTCGGGATGCTTATGGAACAGGTGAAGCATTCCCAAAGAGAGTCCGGCCGCTGGCACGCGGAGTGGCCGCTGGTTGATATTCGTGAGGCAATCTGGGATCTGCGCTGCCGGCTTGAGGTTCTTCGCACCCAGTCACCCTCAGCCAGGCTTCTCAAAGAGATCGATCCGGTAGAGGTCAGCACGTTGTCCGCCCAGATGTCGTAGATCTCCGCCAGCCTCCCGAAACGTGTCGTGCACCTCGTCGCCGGTCAACGGGTAATCATCAACGAACGGTGTCCAGTGCACGAGCAGCACCTGCCCACCAGGATGCAGATGCTCGACGATACGCAGGTGAGCTCTGAGCAAATTAATATGCGACCAGTAATAGCCAACCTCTGAGACGAGGATCAGGTCAAACGACTGCTCGGGAAATTCGCCCGGAACCTGCATGATCTCGAACTGGACATGGGGAAGATGACTACAGCGCTCCCGGGCGCGCTTCAATGCCCGCTCTGAGACGTCCACCGACAACAACGACCCGCAGCGCGCGGCAAGATCCTCGGTCAGCACGCCGATGGAACAACCGATTTCGAACGCCGACCGGTAGGTGTCGCGCGGCAGGGCGGCAAGTGTAGCGCGGTATTTCTCGGTCTCATAGGGTCTGGTCTCGAACCCCCAGGGGTCGTCGCTCTCGGAGTACATCCGGTCGAAGTACGTGGGCGGCAACGACCGTCCTTGTTCAGTCACGCCACACCTCATGCACTGGAGTGGCGCGTTCAAGCATCATGCGGCCAACGCTGGCCAACGCGGCGTCCGGAGCGGGTTGGCGCAGATACAACGTCAGGTCACGGATGATCCGTTCGATCGGCAATGGCTGAAGCAGGCCACGCGCGCCAACAGCTCGTTCAGTAAGTCGGATCACATCCAGACAGATCGTCTCGATCGCCAGACGGGTCATGTTGGCATAGTTCACCATCCGGTCAATGTCACTCCGCGTATGCCGGCCCAGACCAAAATCGACCGCTTGAGCCGCGCCCCGCAGCCAGAGATTTCCACTTTCAATCGCGATGGCACCCTCGGCAATGCGAGCCTGCTGGTACAGGTCGCCGGTGCGGTCGAGCGACTGCAGAAAGCGGCGCGTCTCGTTCAGCAGAGCCTCGGCCCCGCCAAGCTGGACAGCCGCAAACCGGATCGCCCCGCCGAAGAACCAGGGTTGCAGAAAGTAGTCACCCGGCTCGCCGAGCAGATATTCTGCTCCGAGCTCAACACCGCTGAAGTCGATCTTGTAGCTCGTTGAAGCCTGCATTCCAAGCGGACGCCACCAGGACGGATCGATTGCAACGTTCACCTCATCGGCCGGCACAACAACCATCTGCCAGCCTCCGTCCGGCAGCGTCCCAGTCACGATAGGGCGCTGAACGTTCCCCGCGCCTGAGGCAAAGGTCTTCGCGCCCACCAGCCGAAAACGCCCACCTTCTAATGGAAAAAGTTTCACGCCGTCGCCGGCTTCGGTGTTCCAGACGCCGAACAGCAATTGCCTCGCGCAGGCATCGGCCGCCCAGACCGCGAGCTGTTCCGGACGGCCAAACGTCTGGATAAGCTGCAAGGCGTTAACGTGCCCCTCGTAGAGCCTGCCGACCGAGAGATCGCCCCGGCCCACGGTCTTCAACAGCGTCAACAGTTCCGAACGGGTCGCGGCGCTCCCATCGAGGCCCGCGCCGCCGAGATCTTGAGAAACCGGCGCGGCCAGCAAGTCCGCTTCGGCGATACGCTCGAAGGCCCGTGTTGGAAACGCCGGCGTGGCGTCGGTCTCCGCGGCTAACTCGGCACATTGGCCGGCGACCGCTTCCGCCCGCGCTAGCAGACGAGCGACTGCATCGTTCTCCACTCCACTGGACACGACGGGTTGCGTCATGTGTTTCAAGCCTGAATCGTCTTCGGACCGGACGCCGGAGGATCGGGCGGCGGTGGCCATGATTGCCCCTCGTAGCTCGGCGACACTGAGATGCGGCCTGCCTCTTCGCGCACGTCAAAGGTCCGCAACGGAGTTGCCGCCGGCCCCTGAAGAGGTTTGCCATCTTTCAAGCAGAACCGGGATTGATGCCACGGGCACTCCACGACATCGCCGTCGAATGTCCCATCACCCAGCGGTCCGCCCGCGTGCGGGCACCAGGCGTCGACCGCGTGAATCGTCTCACCATGCCGGACCAGCAAGACCGGCACTCGCTCCACCTCAATGATAACCGGGGCGCCTTCGACAAGCTCGTCGCTGGCAAGCACGTCGGTGAACTCGTTCGGCGGCTTCGGGTAAGTAGTGTGTGGCACGTTAACACCCAGCGTATAGACCAGCTCACCGCCCAGCGCGCCGCCCATCATTACCAATCCATAGCCAATTCCAGACAGCGCTCGCGCCGCGCCGCGCCGGTCGCCATTAGTCACGCGCAACGCCAGTGACCCGCTGAAGCAGAGCCAGGCCGCCGAGTTTAACAACGCGTGCGCCATGCCCACTCGCCGGCGATGATCGTACAAGTCAACCCAATCGGCCAGCCCCGTCACGGTTGCCGGAAGAGCGCCAACCAGACCTAGTGCAACCGAGGCGTCCGCCCCTTTGCGATATGACAACCGGTCTTCACCGGACGACATGCCTTCCAGTGCGTCGAACACCACTGCCGTCGTCCAGGCGCCTAACGGCACAATAATGATGGCCGGGTGCATCCGGTGGCGGAACGGCGTGCCATTGAGAACGCTCTTGATTTTCATTCCAACGGCGCTTGCCCGGAATAGGCGGTGAACATTGTGTTGCGCCTGCTCGGAGACCGTATCGAGCCAGCCAAATTTCGAGTCGTTCTCATAAATAGAACTCAGTGTCGGAGCCTGTCTGGTCATTGTTCCCCGCCTCAATATCGATGGAGCGAACATCCGAACGAGTGTTGCAGTGCCGGCCGGCTTCATAGAGATACCCTCTGAGATACAGACCTGTACTCCATGATAGCAACGCTGATGAAGCGCCGAAGGAAGAACAACACCGGTTTCATCAGGATTGATCGGACTGGATCAACTATCATCACACTTGTTAGAGGACTCCCGCCGGCCAGTGGCCGAAGCGTCAGTCAGATGGATGAGCACGATCAGATATCGCATCATTCACGTCACAATCATCACGCTCCTGGTGGCCGTCTTCGCGCTCTCCTGCACGAGGCCGGGCTCGGAAAGCACCCCAACGCTGAGGTTGGCGACGACCACATCCACCGAGGATTCCGGATTGCTCGAGGAGATCTTGCCGGATTTTGAGGAGCGCTACGGCGCGAGTGTTGACGTGGTCGCGGTCGGAACCGGGCAAGCATTGACGCTGGGAGAGCAAGGTGACGTCGATATCGTCCTCGTGCACGCGCCCCAGCGCGAGGAGCGGTTTATCCGCGACGGATTTGGGGTCAACCGCCAGGATGTTATGTACAACGACTTCATCATCATTGGGCCGGAATCAGACTTCGCGGGTGTCCGCGACGCTGGAAACGCCGTCGAAGCATTCGCCCATATAGCCTCCTCGCGCTCCATCTTCGTTTCACGCGGGGACCAGTCCGGCACCCACGACAAGGAGCTCTCAATCTGGCGGAACGCCGGGACCGCTCCCGAAGCGCTCACCGGCTGGTATCAGTCGCTTGGACAAGGGATGGGCGAAACCCTCATCACCGCCAACGAGCAGCGCGCTTACACCTTTACTGACCGGGCCACCTACTTGAGCATGCGCGACAAGCTGCCTGAGCTGGCAATCCTGTTTGGGGGCGAAACCATCGACCAGAATCCCGATACCAGCCTCCGCAATCCTTATGGCGTGATCCAGGTTAACCCCGAAACGCACCCGGACGTCAACGCGGAGCTGGCGGCAACGTTTATCGAGTGGATTACTTCGCCGGATGTGCAAGCTCGCATAGGGAAGTTCGGGATAGAGCAGTACGGCCAGCCTCTCTTTCTCCCGGTCGCCGCACCGTAACAGACAGGGAGGCTGCACTGGATTCCGAGCTCTGGCAAATCGTGACACTCTCCTTCTGGGTGTCCGGGACCGCACTCCTCATTAGCGCACTGGCGGGCGTGCCGCTCTGCGCGTGGCTTGGGTTACGGAGCATCCGCGGACGCTGGATGGTTGGCACGCTCGTGTACACCGGCATGGGGCTGCCACCGGTCGTGGCTGGCTTGGCCGCCTATCTGCTGCTCGCGCGCTCGTGCATGGAGACATGGTGTATTAGAGTAGAACGCTTGCTTCCCAAACTGTCATCTCGACCGTGGAGCACCCTCTGGGTCGAGCTGACAATCATGACGAACGTCATTTGAACCACAGTTAGCGCAGCCGTTGGCCCAATAACGTAAGCTCAACACAGCACATTCGTTCAATCCCAGACGATGATGGGGAGAAGGAGCACAACCACAATGCGTGATGAATTTCGCAACGAAATACCCATGGATTTCAGCATCGAAGAGAACCGGATTGCCATGCAGCGGGCGCTCGACACGGTCTCGACCCAACTCGGGCAACGTTACCCGCTGGTTATCAATGGCGAGCGGATCGAGACCGGCGAGTGGATCACCTCCATCAACCCCGGCAATCTGGATCAAACCGTCGGCGAGGTGGCCCGTGCCACAGCTGAGCATGTTGACCAGGCGATCGCGGCAGCCGGGGAAGCCTATACGAGCTGGAGAAAGATGTCAGCCGAGGGACGCGCAAGCGTCGCCTTCAAGCTGGCGGGGTTGCTTCGGAAACACCGCTTGGAGCTCTCGGCCTGGATGGCGTATGAACTCGACAAAGCCTGGGACGAGGCCGAGGGTGAGGTGTGCGAAGCGATCGACATGATGGAGTGGAACGGGCGCGAGATGCTGCGGCTCTCCCAGCACATGTCCTTCGCCCACCTGCCGAACGAGGCCAATAGCTACCATTACCTACCCATGGGCGTCGGCGCGATCATCCCGCCCTGGAACTTTCCACTGGCCATCTTCACTAACATGACCATGGCGCCGGTTATCGCCGGCAACACCGTCGTCGTCAAGCCGGCCAGTAACACCCCGGTTATCGGCTACAAAATGATCGAACTGATGGAAGAAGCCGGCGTCCCGCCGGGCGTGGTCAACTTCCTGCCCGGCGGCGGCGAGGAAATCGGCGACGCAATGGTGGACGACCCGCGCGTCAGCTTCGTCGCCTTCACCGGTTCCCAGAAGGTTGGCGTTCGCATCTATGAGCGCGCCGCCAAGGTGCACCCCGGCCAACGCTGGCTGAAGAGGGTGACGGCCGAGATGGGCGGCAAGGACGCCATCATCGTCGATTCCAGCGCCAATCTCGATGACGCCGCCCAGGGCATCGTCGGTTCGGCGTTCGGCTTCCAGGGCCAGAAGTGCTCGGCCTGCTCGCGGGCTATTATCCATAAGGACGTCTACGACGAGGTAGTAGAGAAGGTCGTCGCGCTCACCGAACAGAGCGTGACCCACGGGCCGGCGCACACCGGCGAGCACACCGTCGGCGCGGTGGTGGACGAGAAGCAGTTCAAGTCCATCAAGGAGTACATCGAGGTCGGCAAGAAGGAAGGCCGGCTGGCCTTCCAGGCGGACGCGGTCGAGGACAAGGGCTACTTCGTCCCGCCCACCGTCTTTGCCGACATGCCGGCGGATTCGCGGGTGGCCTGCGAGGAAATCTTCGGTCCGGTGCTGGCGCTGGTCAAGGCGCGCGATTTCGACCACGCGCTGGACATCGCCAACTCGTCTGAATATGGGCTAACCGGCTCGGTCTACTCGCGCAACCGCGCGCATCTGGAGCAGGCCCGCTACCAATTCGACGTCGGCAACCTCTACTTCAACCGCGGCTGCACCGGCGCCTTCATGGGCGTGCATCCCTTCGGCGGCATGAAGATGAGCGGCACCAACACCAAGAGCGGCGGCCCCGACTACCTCCAGAACTTCATGGTCGCCAAGGCCGTCGGCGAGCGCGTTTAAACGTGTCCGCGCTCAACGCGATTTTCCGCAAGACCATCCTGCTGGCGACTCACAACCGTGCGGTCGCCGGCGGGGTACGGCGCTATGGGATGCGGCTTGGCGCGGCGCGCTTCGTGGCCGGCGAGACGTTTGACGAGTGCGCGGTTGTTCTGAAGTCGCTGAGCGACAAAGGTCTCGCGACAAACACCACCCTGCTGGGGGAAGGCGTCGCCAGCGAGGAGTACGCCAGTAGTGTCGTTGCCAGTTACCGCACGATTCTGGACGGCATCGCTGAACGCGGACTTCAGACGAACGTCGCGCTGAAGCTGACGCATCTGGGGCTCGATCTCGGGGAGGATGTCGCTTACCGCAACGTCGCGGACCTGGTGGATCACGCCGCCAAGCTGGGCAACTTCGTTCGCATCGATATGGAGGAATCAGGCAGGGTCGATCCGACACTGCGAATCTACCGGCGCCTTCGCGAACAAGGTCGCGACAACGTCGGCACTGTCTTGCAATCTGCCCTTTATCGCAGCGAGGACGACCTGCGCAGCCTACTGGAATACCACCCCAACCTTCGGTTGGTAAAAGGCGCCTATCTTGAGCCGGCCAGTATCGCCTATGTAAAAAAAGCCGATGTAGACGCCAGCTACCTGAGCATGGCCAGGTTGTCGCTCAGCGACGGTGGCTACACCGCCATCGCCACCCACGACGAAAAGATCATCAACGAGCTCATCACCTATACCTACCAGAACAACATCCCCGCCGACCGCTTCGAGTTTCAGATGCTCTACGGCATCAGCAGTCAGCTCCAGCTCTCACTCGTCGAGCGCGGTTACAAAGTCCTCGTCGCCACTCCGTTCGGACCCGAGTGGTATTTCTATCTCATGCGCCGGCTGGCCGAGCGGCCGGCAAATCTGTTGTTCGTTGCGCGCGGGGTACGACGATAGGCAGATGCAGTTGTTCATGCTCGCGAACCGGAACGAAGCAGAGGCTGACGCCTAATTGGATGTTTCACTCTCACTCGTCCTTGATGTCGCGGGAACCGCGGTCTTCGCCCTGAGCGGAGCGCTACTGGCGGTCCGGAAAGACCTCGACATCGTAGGCGTCATCGTCCTCTCTGTGGCTGCCGGATTAGGTGGCGGCATAATACGGGACGTATTGCTCGGCGCAACACCTCCGGCTGCGCTCGAGAACGAGCTGTACCTGTTGATCGCGGCAGGCGCGGGACTGCTCGGTTTCTTCTTCCATCCACGCATCGGGAGATTGAATGCAGGTATCCGGCTCTTCGACGCTCTCGGGTTAGGATTTTTCGCCACATCGGGAACCCTGCTCTCGCTGGATGCGGGGCTCAGTCCGGTGCCGGTGCTGCTCCTCGGAACAGTATCCGGTGTAGGCGGTGGTGTTGTGCGCGACATCCTCGGCGCTGAGATTCCGTTGGTGCTGCGCCAGGATATTTATGCGCTCGCGGCGCTTCTTGGATCGGCAGCCTGCGTCAGCATCGTGCGCCTCGGCTATTCAGCTGGCGTGGCCGCGCTCGTTGGCGTCAGCACGACTTTCGTCATCCGCATGCTAGCGCTGAAGTTTGACTGGCACGCCCCTCGTCCGCGTCAGTAATCCCCGTATTCTCGCCCATGGACAACACGGCGACACCTATGGGAACATGCCCTGTCGAGTTAGCGCTATCGTCCAGCGAAGGAGACTCTCTTGAGCAGCACGCCCTACGCAACCCGGATCGAACGCTTCCGATCGGCCATGCTTGGAGCAGGCATCGACGCGATGTTCCTGACCTATGGCCCGGATTTCTACTACGTCACCGGCATCGAGAAGCCGGTCTCCTACGATGTCGGCCGGGCTGAGGGCGACTGGATTACCGGACTCCTCGTGCCCCAGGAGGGCCAGCCGACCTTCATTCTCAAGCAGAGCTGGCTCAAGGAGTTCGAGGACGGGCTGGCCTTCGAGGTCCGCATCCTGAAAGACGACGAGGACCCGGACACGTTTCTGGCGCGCAATCTCCGCGACCTCGGGCTGGACGGCAAGACCATCGCGGTCAACAAGGTGCTATGGGGACAGACCCTGCTGAGCCTTCAGGCCGCACTACCAGGTGCTCGCGTTGTTCCGTTGACCGACGAGTTTGTTGACCGTGTGCGCGAGATTAAGGACCCGCAGGAAATCGCGCTTCTCGAAGAAGCCGCCCGGATTACCGATGACACCTTCGGGGCGGTTGTACGGCAGATGCAGCTGGGTATGCTGGACCGCGATCTGGTGATCGAGATTGACTACCAGTTCAAAAAGCACGGCGGCGACGAGTTTTCATTCATGCCTACCGTGGTGCTCGATGGGCATGGGAAGCGTTACGCCCGGCAGTGGAACGACCGCGAGATTCCCCAACCGATTACGGCCGGCATGACCGTCGCATTCGACATGGGTGTTGTCTACAAAGGCTATTGTTCCGACTTCGGACGCTCGGTGTTTATGGGCGAAGCCCGGAAGGAGCCGCTGGCGGCCTGGCGCTCCATCACACGCATCATTCAGGCAACGATGACGAAGATGGGCGCCGGAAAGATCACGCCCAGCGAAGTGCACGATTTCGTTGTCGAACACGTGACCGAGGACGGCTTTCGCGACGAGTTCTCCTGGTATGCGCTCGGCCACGCCATCGGGCTCAACGTTCATGAAAATCCCTGGATGCTGCCGAAGTTCAACGAACCAATCCAGGCCGGAATGTGTATCGCGCTGGAGCCAAAAATCGGCAAGCTGGGCCAGTTCTACGTGGGCTGCGAAGATGTCATCACCGTTGAGAACGACTGCGCCCGCTCGCTCACCCGCTTCCCGTACGATCCCATCGTCATTGAATAGGACACGCACATGACTGTTCGCGGCAATCCGGAGGAAGCGGCCTCGCCAGCGGAGCCGTATTCGGACGCTGCGCCGGTAAATCAGTGGCATGTCATGCATCCGTTCAGCTGGAACGTTCAGGACCTACCCGTTTAACAACTACCACCCTCAGGCTCCCCGGACGGCATGACAGGAAAGCAAACAGTAATCGCGTCTGAAACGTATTAGTTTCAGACGGCTGTCGAGCAGACCACTCCAGCATTCGGTCCTTTAAGGAACGGCGCACAACCAATGGATGCATCTCGCTAGCAGTGGAAGAGCCCTGGTTGGTGCTGC
>JACCZH010000494.1 GCA_013696045.1 Chloroflexia bacterium | reverse complement strand
ACTGTGTACTGCACCACAGTTTGCGCGCTCCAGTGGCGAAACCAAGATCGGTGTTCAGGTGAATGAGCGCTTTCCAGGCCAGTGCCGAGATGTCGCACCTCTGGGCCCCTCGGTCTTTGTCGCTCGTTCCGTGGACGGCCAGTCTCGACTCGTTCCCCTGGAGCGGGATGAGTTCCAGAAACGATTGGACGCGACATCGATCGCCTTTGAACGACGGGCGGCGCGGGAATCAGGTTTGTGGGACGCAATGCACGAACTCCCGGCGTATCAATTGGAGATTGGTCCTGACCCGTTGGACGCGGCACGGCTCCTGAACTCGTTAATCGAGGACGATCGAAATTTTCCCGGCTCGTTGACATCTGTAGCCGCAGGATGTACCATGCCGCCATGAAACACATGGGACGGGCTGACAATCGACACGAAACCACGGCCATCAATGGTTATTGGTTTTACTTTACCCCTCCGGCGTTGCTGGTGGGGTTATCGGTGATCAACCCGTAACCCCAACAAGCCAGTTAAGACGCCGGAAGCAGAGGTCAAACCTCTGCTTTTTTGTTTGTTCGGAATTCCGCCGGGATAGCGGCGTGGTGCAAGAGGGAGAGAGCAGCCATGATCATCACGATGCGCAACGAGAGTACATCGCCGGACCAACAACGGATCGTCCAGCATTTGCAAGAGCGCGGCTACCAGACGCATGTATTGTCGGGTTCTGGCGCGCCGGTTATCGGTGTGAACGGCCGGGCGATCACGGACGGTCTTGCGGACGAGGTGTGCCGCATGCCAGGTGTTGACGCAGTGAACCCGTCGATGAAGCCGTACATGCTGGCGCAGCGTTCGGCGCGTCCAAATGGCAGTATCATCGACGTCGGCGGGGTACGGATTGGCGCCGATGAACCAGTCATCATGGCCGGCACCTGCGTTGTCGAGAATCGCGAGATCACGATTCAGGCGGCGGAACTCGTCAAGGCGGCCGGTGGGACGATTCTAAGGGGTGGCGCGTTCAAGCCGCGCACGTCACCATATTCCTTCCAGGGCCTGGGGGAAGAAGGCTTGCAGATTCTGGCCGAGGCGCGGGAGCGCACCGGCCTGCCGGTTGTGACCGAGGTCATGGAGCCGGAGCAAGTAGACCTGGTTGCGCGCTACGCGGACATGTTGCAAATCGGGTCGCGCAACATGTCGAATTTCCCACTTCTGCGCCGCGCCGCCGCTTCAGGTAAGCCAATCCTGCTGAAGCGTGGCTTTTCGGCCACCATTGAAGAGTGGCTAATGTCGGCCGAGTATGTCCTGGCCGGGGGCAACGATCAGATCGTCTTGTGCGAGCGGGGTATCCGTGGATTCGACACCGTGACGCGCTTTACGCTTGACCTCAATGCCGTTCCAGTTATTCGGGAGTTAACGCACCTGCCGATCGTCGTCGATCCAAGCCATGGCACCGGCCGTCGTGAGCTTGTCGCTCCGATGTCTTTGGCGGGTATCGCGGCGGGCGCACACGGCCTGATTCTTGAGATGCACCCGGATCCGGATAGCGCCCTGTGCGACGGCGCGCAGTCGATTCCACCGGCCACGTTGAACGGCATTGTCGCCTCGGTGCGCGCCATGAATCAGGCGCTCAAGGGTGTTTCGACGCCGCTGGTAGCCGTGGCGTAGCGGCTACGTTACCGGATCAGGAGCAAAGACCGCGAATCCGTCCGCAAGGTCATAGAACATCGCCCGGCGCGGGGATCGCAGGATACGGGCGGTCATCCAGAGGTCGCCGACTGCGCCGCTGGCGTTGATGGTGCCGATAACAACCATCCAGCCCGCGATGTCCGGCCAGATGGCGGCCATGGCTACCGTCGTTACTGTGATAACGACCAATGGAGCGAGCCCGACGGTGAGGTAGCTTGATTTTTTCATCGGCTCCAGAAACGTTGTGTAGGCGAACCCCGGTCCGATCCCAAATGACGGACTGACGCCAAGGAGAGCGGCCGCCACTCCGTGGAGGATTTCGTGCACAACGATCACTCCCACCATCGCAACGAAGAACAGGACGAAGGTTGTGAACGTGAACCGTGTTTCATAGCTTGACGGACCTCCAAGAGCGGCAACCACCGCCATCAAAGCGATGGCCCACAATGGAATGAGCATCGTTCCGCCCACGGTAACCTTTGTCATGTTCAGTTGTTCGTGACTCACCTGCTGATAACCAGCCATCTCAGGCGCCGTCTCATGAGGCAGGTCGCCAAACCATGGTTTGAGGTCTTTCATGCGTCCGCCCCGCTGCATTGGATTACGCGCCGGATATTGCGCGCATCATCCTACCAGTCGAAACCGGCGGTCGTGAGGCGAGGCGTTGCTATACTCGGGCAATGAACGATCAGATTTCTACACAACCTATTGAACGCCACACCTTTGTTGTTGGAACCGCAGGTCATGTCGACCACGGTAAGTCAACCCTCGTGCGCCGGTTAACCGGTGTCGACCCTGACAGGTTGCAGGAAGAAAAAGCGCGCGAGATGACGATCGATCTCGGCTTTGCCTGGCTGGAGCTGCCGGGCGGGTTGGCAGTCAGTGTCATCGATGTCCCCGGCCACGAACGCTTCATCAAGAACATGCTGGCCGGCGTTGGTGGTCTTGACGCCGCCATGCTTGTTGTTGCGGCCGATGAGGGCCCGATGCCGCAGACGGTTGAGCATCTGGCGATCCTCGACCTGTTGAATATCCCGGCTGGGCTAGTCGTCGTTACCAAGGCTGATCTGGTGGATGACGACTGGCTGGAACTGATCGTCGAAGAGACGCGCGAAACGTTGATCGGCACGGTGCTGGCCGATGCCGACATCGTTCCGGTGTCGGCCTCAACCGGAAAGGGAATCGACACGCTCCTGGTGTCACTCCAGCGGCTCCTTTCGGACTTGCCGCGCCGCGCTGTTTCGGGGGAAGCGCGGCTGCCGGTGGATCGAGTGTTCAGCGTGTCCGGATTTGGCACGGTGGTGACGGGCACCCTGCTCGGCAGTACGGTTGAGATCGGCCAGGAGCTTGAGATTCTGCCTTCAATGCTGCGGGCCAGGGTGCGAGGTTTGCAGAGCCACGGCGAGCGAGTGGAGCGAGCGCTGCCGGGCTCAAGAACGGCGATCAACCTGACTGGCGTGGACCGCGACACTGTGCAGCGGGGCGACGTCTTGACCGTGCCGGGCTGGCTCAAACCCACAATGATGATGGACGCCGGGTTGCGTCTCGTGACGGCGGCTCCCCAGCCGCTGGTTCAAAACGACGCTGTGGATGTCTTTGTTGGGGCGTCCGAAACACCGGCGCATGTCACGCTGCTGGATAGTGAGTCCATTGAGCCAGGGAGCGAAGGCTGGGTGCAGATTCGGTTTGAGCGTCCGTTGGCGTTATTCGAAGGCGACCAGTTCATCGTTCGTCAGGCATCGCCGAGTCTGACAATCGGCGGGGGGAAGGTAACGAACGCCCATCCGCGCAGACATCGACGGTTCAGGGACGAGGTTATTCGAGATCTTGAGACGCGTGAGAGCGGGTCAACGCACGAGCGGTTCGCGCAGGCCCTGATTGACGGTCCGCTGGAACTGCGAGCGATTACCGAGGCGGCGGGATTGGACCTTGACGAGGCACGTGAGATTGCCCTCGAGCTCGTCTCCGCAGGAGAAGTAGAGATCCTCGGGAGTGACACCGAGGGCGCACTGATGCCTGGCCGGCTCGTAATGAGAAGTCAGGATCTCGCGCGCGTTACAGGATCAATCGTCGCCCTGATCGTGGATTTCCATGCGCGGTTTCCGCTGCGGAAAGGTATGGCCCGTGAAGAGATTCGTAGCCGGATGAGTCTTGCCGTCCGGGTATTTGACGCGGTTATTCAGACCCTTGTGTCGTCAGGGAAACTACGCGACCATGGCAGCGTGCTGGCGATTGCCGGTCACCAGATGACGCTCAGCCCACCGCAGCAGGCCCTGGCGGAGAAGTTTCTCAGAGCGCTCGAGACGAGCCAGAGCGCGCCTCCGTCCCCGGTCGAGTTTGGCATTGACGCGGAGCTGTTGGGAGCGTTAGCTGAGCAGGGACAGCTTGTGCGTGTCAGCGACAGCGTCGTCTTCAGCGCTGAGTATCTTGAGCGCGTTAAAGATGAGACACTGGAGATGATCGGTGAGCACGGAGAGATTACATTGGCACAGTTTCGTGACCATTTTGGAAGTAGTCGAAAGTATGCGCAGGCGGTGTTGGAATATTTTGACCAACAGCGGTTGACGCGCCGTGTGGGTGACGTGCGGGTGCGTGGCAGTGGTTGACTGGGTGTTTATTTCGCCCCATCTGGACGACGTCGCGCTTTCCTGCGGCGGAGCCGTCGCGAAGGCTGCCCGCAGTGGCTCGCCGCTGATCGTGACGGTGTTTGCCGGCAAACCAGGCAAGGATATCAGCGAATTCGCTCAGTTCCAGCACCAGCGCTGGCAGCTTGGGGGCGATAACGCGGTCGATCTTCGCCGTGACGAGGACCGGCAAGCGGCGGAGAGATTGGGTTCGTCGGTGAGAGTGCATTGGATGGAGTACCCGGACGCGATCTACCGCGATCCGGATTA
>JACCZH010000484.1 GCA_013696045.1 Chloroflexia bacterium | reverse complement strand
TTGGTGTAGATAAACCCATAACCCAGCAGGTAAGATGTCGATTGACCGAAGATCTCCATGGCCACGCCACGATCGTCCGATACGTTGAAGCGTTCATTGATGATCTGCTCGTCAAGCCGAATCAGCTCCTTGGCGACCAACGCCTGCTCCTTCGGCTCCCACTCTTTATGCATGCCCGCCTTCTGGGCCAGCAGCGAGTTCGCACCGTCGGCGATGATCACGACATCGGCATAGAGATCGCCCTCTTCCTGACCGGTCGTTACTCCCACAACCCGCCCGTTACGCCACAGCAGGTCCGTTACGACCATTTCGGGAATGACGAAGGCTCCGGCTTCTTCGCACTTGCTGGCGAACCACTGATCCCAGTCGGCACGCAACACGGTAAAGGAGTTGTAGGGCGCGCCAGCAAACGCCTCTGTACGATACGTCAGACCGATGTGCGAATCCTCAGTAAGCAGCAGATAGCGTTGCTCAATGATTGGCCGCTCAAGCGGCGCTTCTTCCCAGAAATCGGGAACGATCTCGGCGGTCGGCTGGCTGTACAAGATGCCGCCCATGACGTTCTTCGCGCCGGCAAACGAGCCGCGCTCGATGACCACCACATCCAGCCCCGCCTGCGCCATCGTCAACGCGGCGGCCACCCCGGCCGGGCCCGCGCCGACAACGATCGCGTCAAACTTTTCCTCTTCCAAGAAGCGCTCCCTTTATCCAGATTATCCGCGTGCCGCCTGAATCTCGCTGATCAACGCCGGCAGTAGCTCATTAAGGTCACCGACGACTCCAATCTGGGCCAGCTTGAAGATCGGCGCGTCCGGGTCACGGTTGATGGCGACCACCGTTTCAGCCCCCTGCATGCCGACCAGATGCTGGACCGCGCCACTAATACCAACGGCGAAATACAGCTTTGGCTTGACGGTCTTGCCGGTCTGACCAATCTGCTCGTAATGCGGACGCCAGCCGAGGTCAGTCACCGCCCGCGTTGCGCCAACCGCGCCGCCAAGTGCCTCGGCCAGTTGCTCAACAAGTAAAAAATTCTCCTGCGAGCCAAGTCCGCGTCCGCCAGCAACGATCGTTTCGGCGCCTTCCAGATCAACCGCGCCGGCCGGAGGAATAGTGACGTCTGTAAGTTCTACTCGCAGATCACCGGCGGAGAACTCAACCGGCAGCGATTCGACACTGCCCGGCTGACCTGCTTCGGCGGCCTCGAACGTGCCGCCGCGAACCACGGCGAACGCCGTGCTCTCAGGCACATAACTCACGTCAGAGAGCAGCTTGCCCTGGTACACCGGCCGCGTGCCGACCAGCGTGTCGTCGTCCCACCGCAGTGCAACGCAGTCGGAGAGGCAGTTGGCGCCGGCTTTGGCGGACAGGTAGGGTCCCAGATCACGTCCGGATGTCGTGCCACCCAGAAGCACCAGCTTCGGGTTGACTGACTCTATCGCGGCCTCTATGGCTTTGGAGTAGCCGTCGGCCGTATAGCGTTCCAGCTCGGGCGCGTCGGCGATCAGCACTCTGTCCGCCTGAATAGCGCCCGCGACCGCTTCAATACCACTACCGACAACCAGCGCGGTGAGGCTGCCGCCGCCAGTCAGTTCCCGCGCGGCGGTCAGGGCCTCAAGCGAGGCGTCGCGCGCGTCGCCTGCGCTCGTCTCAATCACAACTAGAACACCGGAAAGTTCAACCATCTCTTCTCTCACAATCGGGTTATCGCGCCTGTGCGGCTAAATGAGGTTGCGTTCCTTGAGGATCGCAACGACCTGCTTGGCGGCGCTCTCAGGCTCATCGTCAATGACGGTACCCTCGACGGCACGCTCTTCCTGACGCAGGCTGCCCCAGGTCATCTGTGCGCCTGGAGAAGGCGGATCTGCCAGCTGGCGATCCTCGATCGGCTTGCGCCGCGCAGCCATGATGCCTTTGAGCGACGGATAACGCGGCTCGTTCAAGCCGGTCAGCGCGCAGATGACAACCGGCGGCGTGACCGAAACGACATGCCGTCCGTCCTCGACTTCTC
>JACCZH010000477.1 GCA_013696045.1 Chloroflexia bacterium | reverse complement strand
CGTTTACCGTCGCTCTCCGCCCTATCAATCCTTACGTTGATGCGAATGAGGGAAATGAAGACCACTCCCGATCATGTTCCACGCGTTCATGACGCACCACGTTCGGATCGTTATCGAGCCTTTCGAGTCGACTTTCGTCGACTTCACACCTAGGGGGTATCAACTTAGGTATTAATTGGGTTATTGACCCGTCTCCACAACTCACCGCGAATAGAACGATCATTTCAATTCGGTTCATCTTATAACAGGTATCGGGAAGTGGGCTATCGGGCGTTATGCCTCTACGGCGCGAATTTTTGGATGCGGTCGTTGCCGCTATCCGCCGCGTAGATGTTGCCGGCGCTATCGACGGTGATGCAGTGCGGGAGCTGGAACTGACCGCCGCCAGATAGCAGCGGCGAGCACAAGAAGCACCAGCATCGGCACGGCATAAAGCAGCGTCAATCTCCAGCCATCCAAGTGTCAGGATGCGATTCAATGGGTCAATCATATCTAATAGAGGCCGCGGCCGAATCCATGAAAGAGCGCCAGGTACGCTAAAACCAGCGCCGCGACCAACGTCGCAGTCAACACAATCCAGTCAACCGGCCGCATCCGGAGATCGCGCAGGACGGTTCGCCGGCGGGACGCCCCGAAGCCGCGCGATTCAAGCGTCATGGCCAGCTGCTCGCTGGCGCGGAAGGCACTCACTAGCGATGCCACCAGGATCGGGATCATCTGGCGCGCCCGGCGAAAGACGTTGCCGTGCAGGATCAACCCGCGCGATTGCTGGGCATCGGACACCGTCACGAAAATCCCGGCAAAGGTCGGGATGAAGCGCAGCCCGATCGTGAGCGACATGCCCCACGAGAACGGAAGCCCAAGCCGCACGAACCCGCGCACCAGCTCACGGGTATCGGTCGTCCCGATCCAGAGCAGAAAGACGAAGCTGACCGCCGTGATTCTAAGCGCTGTGGCGGCGCCCACTCCAAGCGCGCCACTCGTCACCGTCAACGGGCCGGCTCTGAAAATCGTCGCGCCCGCCTGGTAGAAAACCGGCCAGAGCAGCACAACCAGGACCAGCAATGGCAAGAGCGCCCGCCATACCGCGCGCAGCTTTGTCCAAGGATAACCGGCCAGCAGCAAGATCAGATGGATCGCAATAATGCCGCCGGCTAACAGGATCAAATTGAGCCAGAGTAACAGCACGGTGCTGCAGGCCGCGACAATTGCCAGCTTGACCCGTGGGTCAAGCTGGTGCAGCCACGAGCGCCCGGCACTGTAAAAATCAAAAGCGGCGTTGGCGACGCTCATGTGATCACGTCGAGACGCTGCACATATTCCGCACAGAACCCCTCAACAGTGCAGATTCCACCAGGCATGCCTTGTGGCCGCAATGCCTGGGCCAGGCGGGCAACCTGGGGTGGCTGCACACCTGTGGTTGCCAGCAGCTCGGGTTGGTCAAAGAGTGCTGCTGGAGTATCGTCCGCCACGACTTGTCCGTCACGCAAGAGCAGCACTCGTTTGGCATGATCGGCCACCAATCGCATGTCGTGGGTAATCAGAACGATTGCGTGTCCTTCGTTGGCCAGGTTGAACAGCAGGTCCATCAGACGGCTGGCGAAGCGCCGGTCAAGCCCTCCCGTTGGCTCGTCCAGGACAAACACTCTCGGGCGCATTGCGTAGATCGCCGCCAGCGCCGTCAATCGCCGAACACCTCTGCCCAATACTGCTGGATGACGTTCCCGCATGGCGGCCAGACCAAAACGCTCCAGAGTCTCGTTTATACGCTCCTCGAGCGCTGCTCCGGACAGACCTAGCCTGGCGGGACCATAGGCGATCTCCTGCCGCACGCTGGGGAGAAAAAGCTGGTGATCGGGATTCTGAAACACAAAGCCCACCTGCCGGGCGAGCGCACCCACTGGGACGGTCCGGGTATCGGCCTCACCTACCAGCACCTGTCCATCGGTGGGTTTGAGCAAACCATTGAAGTGTTTGGCCAAGGTCGTCTTTCCTGACCCGTTGCGGCCAATGAGCGCCAGAAACTCGCCGGATCGAACCGTGAGTGAGACATCGACCAATACCGGAGTGGCCGCGTCATAGGCGAAGGAGATGTTTTCGACTCTGATCAGCGTGTCACTCACCGGCTGTCGGCTACCTTCAACTCGCCGGCCAACGCGATGGTTGCCTCTTCTATGGAAAGGAATGTGTGTCGCGTGCCGAGCCGCACATTCAACCAGCCGGCGACTTCACTTACCTGAGGCGCCGGAACGCCGAGGTCCAGAAGCCTGGCTGTTTCCCGGTAGATTGCGCGCGGATCACCAAGCGCCACAATCTTGCCGGCGTCCATCACCGCGATGCGATCGGCGAAGCCAACCAGCGACTCAGGCTCATTCTCGACCATGACAACGGTCATGTCGCGCTCCCGCGTGCGCAAATCGGCGATGACCGCGGTGACCTCATGCTTGCCGACCGGGTCCAGCTCGGCTGTTGGCTCATCCAGCACCAGCACCTTCGGCAGCATGGCCAGCACCGCCGCGATACCGACCCGCTGCTTCTGTCCGCCTGAGAGTAAGGCGACCGACCGTTGCCGGTAGGCCGCCATGCCGACAAGATCGAGCGTCCAGCTCACTCGCTCTTCAATCTCTGCCGGGTCGAATCCCAGATTCTCACAGCCAAAGGCCACTTCGTCTTCCACGGTGAGCCCGACGAAATTGGCCTCCGGATCCTGGAAGACAATGCCAACGCGGGTAGCGAGCTCCGGCACCGGCACCTGCTTGGTGTTCCAGTCTCCGATCCAGACATCACCACGGATCGACCCGCTGGTCTGCTGCGGAACCAGCCCGTTCAGAGCCAGGCAGAGCGTGCTCTTACCGCTGCTGGTAGTCCCAGTGATGCCCAGGAACTCTCCTGCCTGGATGTTGAGGTCGATGCCGGCCAGCGCATACGGAGCATCGTCCTCGTTCTCCTTTGAAGGATCGAAGACGGGATAACGATAGTGCAGATTCTCAACTCGCACGGCGCCAGGCGCAGGTCTGGCATCTGGCACAGGACAGCCTCTCCAGCGGGACGAATCGGTTCATGCCCTGATTGTGGCGGTTTAGACTGGATTGGACAAGAGAAATTAAGGAAGCAGCCCTTCGTACGGGCGACCGGATCGATCGCCCTGAACGGCCCGCCCGTACGAATAATCACACGATCACAGACGGAAAGTCTAGCGCTCCTCTACCCAGGTTGGTCCGGCGCCCCAGCGCATAATTGGCGGGTAGGCTTTGCGAACCGCAAGCACCAGCGGCGCAGCGATCAGCGCGGCGACAAGCACCTGGAACGTGTTCGGCCAGACGGCGGCCAGCGCAATTGCAAAAGCAGAGCTGCCCTCGTCATCGCCCTCCAACAAGCCAACTGGAATGAAGATCAAGGTATACAGGAAATAGCCGATGACAACGATAGCGCCACCAATAATGACCGCCGCGATCATCTTCGGAATACCGCTGCGCCAACCGATATACCCAGCCACAAACGCCTGGGTACCGTGAATGAGCAGGGAACCTGGCGCCCACTGTCCATAGCCAAGCGAAATATCGGCAAAGGCCGTCCCTGCCCCGCCGGCAACCAGCGCGACGATGGGACCGAACAGAAACGCCGCCACATAAATACCGACGTCGCCTAAATGGATGTAACCACCCGGGCCAATACTCCAATTGAAGCGCGTCAGAATAAAGACTACCGCCAGCATAACACCAGTTACTGCGACAATCCGGGCATCAACATTGCGCCCCACCCCGGACATGGATGTGTCTCGGCCAGTCGAACCAGCACTCATGAATATTCCTTTCTCCAACCCGGATGCGGAATCGCGCCGGGTCACTGCCGTGGTTCCCCTGAGCCACCCCCGTTGCCCTCCAGAAACCGTTCCGGCATGCCGCCACCTCAGTAGATCGTTAGCACAATGCTTATGGAGTGCTCGCCGGGGAGCAACATCCAATTGGCAGGATCCAATTATAGATACTTATGTCAGGCTAACGAACCAGGCGTGGAAATCGGTCACCTGCGTCAACTCGGGATGGAAGGCTGTCGCAACCAGGTTGCCCTGCTGGACCGCCACAATCCGGCCGTCCGGCAATTGAGAGAGGATTTTCACGGCGTCGCCGACCGAGGAGACAACCGGCGCGCGGATGAAAACCGCGGGCAACCGCTCGGAACTGACGACCGGCATGTCGAGCTCGGTCTCGAAACTGTCGACCTGCGAGCCAAAGGCATTGCGGCGCGTGGTGAGATCCATGAGTCCAAGGAGAGGTTGCGCGGGGCCGCGGGTGTCGGCATCGACCTCACGGCCCATCAGGATCATGCCGGCGCAGGTGCCCCAGAGCGGCTTGCCGCTCCCAGCCATGGAAACAATCGGCTCGCGCAGGTTGAAACGATCGATCAGCTTGCCGATGGCCGTGCTCTCGCCGCCGGGGATAATCAGTCCAGCCAGCCCTTCGAGATCGGCAGGCATTCTGACTTCCCGGGCATCGACACCCAGACTATTGAGCTTGTTGATGTGTTCCGCAAACGCCCCTTGCAGGGCGAGAACACCGATGGTTGACACGAGAAGAGCCCTCACCCCTAGCCCCTCTCCCATACGTGGGAGAGGGGAACAGAACCGTTGGATCTAGCTGCGCGACTTCTACCAGCCGCGAACCGCCAGCAGCTCGGCCTCGGGGATTGAACCCATCTCGAGGCCCTTCATCGGCTCGCCGATGCCGCGGCTGACGTCGGCCAGGATGTTGGCGTCGCGGTAGTGTGTCGTCGCTTCGACAATCGCCTTGCCACGCGAGGCCGGGTCGTCCGACTTGAAGATACCCGAGCCGCCGAACGTGCCCTCAGCGCCAAGCTGCATCACCAGCGCGGCGTCGGCCGGGGTCGCGATGCCACCGGCACAGAAGAGCACCACCGGCAGCCTGCCGGTTTCCGCCACTTGCAGCACCAGATCGTATGGAGCGCCCATGTCGCGCGCCTCCGACATCAGCTCTTCTTTCGGCATGGCCTGGAGCTTCTTGATGCCGCCGGTAATCTCGCGCAGATGCCGGACAGCCTCAACGATATTGCCGGTGCCGGCCTCGCCCTTGCTGCGGATCATGGCCGCGCCCTCGCCGATGCGACGCAGCGCCTCACCCAGATTGCGAGCGCCACACACGAACGGCACGTCAAAATCGTGCTTGTAGATGTGGAAGTTGTCGTCGGCCGGGGTGAGCACTTCGCTCTCGTCGATGTAGTCTACGCCGAGCGCCTGAAGGATCTGCGCCTCGACAAAATGGCCGATGCGTGCCTTGGCCATCACCGGAATCGTGACGGCTTTCTTAATCCCTTCAATGAGATCCGGGTCACTCATGCGCGCCACGCCACCGTCGCGCCGGATGTCCGACGGTACCCGCTCAAGCGCCATAACCGCGCAAGCGCCGGCCGCCTCTGCAATGCGAGCATGCTCCGGGGTCACGACATCCATAATGACGCCGCCCTTGAGCATCTGCGCCAATCCCGATTTAGCCGTAAACGTTGCCTTCTCCACAATAGATCCTTTCAATCGAGCGGCATCCGCCAATATCTGTACTGGCAATGCTGCTGGACGGAAGGACGGGCGGCAACGGCCAATTGGCGCGGTCCAATGTGGATATGGTCAGTGTTGCGCCATGGCTTCGCGCTGATGTACGCGTACTTCCGGACCAGGACCGATCTCGAAGCTAACGTTTAGGGCCGCAGTAAGCCGCTGGAGCATGTCGAAGCTCGGCTTTGCCGAGCCGGTCTCAAGGCGGGCAATTGCTGACTGCTTTGTGCCGATACGTTCCGCAAGCGCAGTCTGGGTTAGACCCGCATCCAGGCGAGCACCAATCAGGACGCTTTGAAACTGAAAAACCGGTTCGCTGCGTTCCCACTCTGTCCGGAACTCGGGATCGCGTTCCAGTTCCTCTTCAAGCCAGTCACGAAACTTCATCTATCCATACCTTTCCCGGTATTCAGCCAACCGAGCTTCAGCAGTTCGTATTTCTCGAAGCGGTGTCTCCTCGCTCTTCTTGCCAAATGCGTGCAGGGCAACGAGGCGACGACCACTGACGGTAACGTAGAACACGCGATAGTGGTTGCTTCCACGAATACGAAGCTCCCACAACGCCGAGCCTTGAATGGGCCGTACCCATGGCATGCCCAGTTGCGTTCCGTAATCTTCAAGTAGCGCCAGCCCGCGGCCAACCCGTCTTCGCTCATCTGCAGGAAGTCCCCGCAAGAAATCGATTATCGGTCGGTTTCCGCTAGCTGTCTCGTAGAACTCAAGCTGCCACGTATCCATGACGTAAGCATAACGCTATCGTTATATCCCCGCAATGCCTGGAAGCCCATCGTCTGACAAGAATCGTTTAAGCGACTATCATCTAAACGACTAGTTGAAGTTCCCTGACACCCGGTCCCGTATGCCGGTAGAAAGAAGCGCGACCATGGCGGAAACCGCGACGAACAAAGGGACCGTGCTCCTCATTGGCGGCACCGGCTATGTTGGCGATGTCATGCGCAATCGCATGCGCGACGCCGGGTACACGGTGCGCCTGCTCACGCGCTCGTCGTCCAACAACGCCCGTTACGAGCGCGAGGGCTTCGAGACAGTTGGCGGCAACATTACCGACACCAACTCGATCGTGCGTGCCCTCGACGGCGCGGACATGGTCGTCAACCTGGTCGCGGTCATCAAGGAGAAGGGCGACGTCACCTTCGAGAAGATGAACTACCAGGGCTCGGTTAACGTGGCCGACGCTGCCAGGCAGACCGGCGTCGTTCGCCTGATTCAGATGAGCGCGCTGGGGGCCGGCAACATGCCGGATTACCCATACCACTTCACTAAATGGCGAGCCGAGAACTACATCAAGGATCTCGGGTTGGACTACACGATCTTCCGCC
>JACCZH010000473.1 GCA_013696045.1 Chloroflexia bacterium | reverse complement strand
TGAGACCGGTTCGAGGATTACTTTTTCTGCCATGTCACCTTCTCAACTCGGCTGAACGCTGGCCTCGGCTGCGGGCGATTTCTCGCGCCCAGGGTTCAAAATATCCAGATAGACGTCACGAGTCTGTTGCGCGACCCGCTCCTGAGTGTAGTTGTCAAGCACTCGCTGCCGTCCAGCCCGCCCGAGCTCGCGCCGGTACTCAGCGTCCTCCAGAAGTCTCTTGATGAGCTTGGCCAGCTCTTCGGCATTTCCCTCCGGGAAGATCAAGCCTCCCTCGCCAACCACGTTCGGGATCTCACCCGAGTCCGAACCCAGCACCGGCACCTCGCAGGCCATGGCCTCGATGAGCACCCGCCCAAACTGTTCAGCCCAATTCTTCTGGGTGAGCGACGGCAGAACCAGTGCGTCGAACTCCGACAGCATGGCCGGCACATGCTCGGGTGGAATGGCCGAGCGAAACTGCACCCGGTCCCGCACGCCCAATCGCTCCGCCAGATGCTGGAGCGTCAAGCGGTGGCTGCCGGAGCCAACGATAAACACATGCGGCCGGCTGGGCATTTTCGACACCGCGTGAATAAGCGTTTCCAGCCCTTTCTCCGGCACAATCCGGCCAATATAGCCGAGGGTCGGCACATGCCGGTTGCCCTCCGGGCGCGGTATTGGACGATAGATATCCGGATCAACACCAAACTGCGGAATAACGACGATATCCTGACGAAAGCCCTTGCGCTCCAATACCTCAGCTGCATCCTGGTTGCCGGCGATAGCCGCTGACGCCTTGGCATAGCTATAGCGCTCAATCAGGCTGAAGGGAGGCGGATAGCGGCGGTTAAGATTCTGAAACGCGAAGAAAACCGTCTTTGCCCCAAACCGGTGCGCCAGCATCGTCGCGTGGGCAGTAACCAGGTTGTAAGGCTCTTCATCGATGTGCACGATATCCGGCTTGAAACGCCGCATCTGGTTGGCCAGACCAGGGTAAAAATGGACGTGGTGCCGGCCATTGAACCGCATCGGCTCCACTTCAAGCTCGTAGCCCTCAACATAGCGCTTACTCAGATTGACGGAACCCACCCGGCCCTCCAGCCAGTAGGGCGGCACAACCGTCAACAGCTCAATATCCGGGAATTTCGCCAGCTCCTCAAGCTTCTTCTGATAGACGCCGGTTACCAGCGCCTTGGACAACATCAATACACGCATCTATGTCACTCACTATTCAGCGTTCGTTATCGAGAACATCCCGGTAGGCCTGGACCGTTTGGCGCGCGGTCTCGCTCCAGCTAAATGTGTGCGCCTGTTCGAGTCCCCGCTGACGCAGTGCTTCCTGGAGATTGGCGTCGTTAAGCAACACTGCCAGCGCTGCGGCGATCTCACCCGGCGTCGGGTCGATCAGTATGCCGCCATCGCCAACAACCTCTGGCAAGCTGGAACGGTTTGACGAAATCACCGGCGTTCCACAGGCCATCGCTTCCAGCGGGTTCAGACCGAAGCCCTCGTAGGTAGAGGTAAAAACAAAAGCCGTTGCCGCTCTATAGAGATCCAGTTTGTCTTGCTCGCTTACGAAACCCGTCAACTTTACCCTGTCGCCCAGACCATGACGATTGATGACCGGCTCGAGCGGAGGAAAGAAATTAACGTTCCCACTGTGTGGAGAGCCGACAATCACCAGGTCTGTCTCCTGCTCAACCGCCGGCAGTGCCATCGCGAAGCCTTCAACCAGCGCCGGCAGGTTCTTCCTGCGGTCGAAACCGCCAACGTTTAACACAAACGGTCTTGTTAGCCCGAAACGCTCGCGGAGAAATTCAATTCGAGCCGCGTCCTCGCCACCGCTGGCAGGTGTGAACTCACTCCCAACCGCCAGCGGGATCGCTCGGATTCGGCCGGACGGAATGCCAAGGTAGCGTTGAATGTCGCCGGCCGAATGCAGGGAGTCGGTCAGAATGAGCCTGGCGCCACGCACCGCCCTGCTGACGAGCTTCAGGTAGCTGCCCATCGCCCGTCCGCCCGCATACTCCTTCAACACAAACGGAATCGCGTCGTGCACTGTCACGATAAACGGCGCCGCTTGCCGCAACGGCGCGGAAAAGTAGGGCACATGCACCAGGTCAACCTGCGCCCGGCGAGCAGCCGCTGCCACTCCAACCTGCTCCCACCACAGCTTGCGCGCCTTCGCTGGCAAGCGCGAGCCAACCGGTGGCGCGACAGAAACAGCGCGTCCCTCAGCCAGGTCATGCACCGCATCCGGCGCATCGGCCGGCATGAGCAGCAGCGCATTGAAATCGTCACACTGCCTGATCTCTTGCCAGAGATGCAGTGCGTATTGCCCCATGCCGGTCATGGGGTTCTCAAGGAAAAACGCATCAAATCCGATGGTCGGTTTCTTACTCATCACAGTAATGGATTGTACTCGACCGAGATATGCTTCCCTGTCCGGTGTGGCATCCTTCGATCTACGGAAGAACAACGAGGCGCGAATGTTCCGGTGTTCAAAAAGCCGGAATAAATGGTGAATCGCCGCGTTACAATAAGGTGAGCGGCGTGGAGAACGCGCCGCCTGATAGCTGCTTAGGGAGGCTTACATTCATGGCGAAGACTATTGAAGTTAACGACGCTACATTTAACGATCAGGTGGTCAATTCCACCACACCGGTTCTGGTAGATTTCTGGGCCCCGTGGTGTGGTCCATGCCGGGTCGTCGGGCCAATCCTGGACGAGATCGCGACCGAGAAGAGCGGTTTCCTCACGATTGCCAAAGTAAATGTCGATGAGAACCAGGGCATCGCTTCCCAGTTGGGCATCGCCTCGATCCCGACCATGATTCTCTACA
>JACCZH010000465.1 GCA_013696045.1 Chloroflexia bacterium | reverse complement strand
GCCTTGATCCACGCCGCGACGATGGTCACAGCCGGCGTATATATGGTTGCCCGGACCTATTCGATTTTCATTGAGAGCCCGGACGCCATGCTGGTGGTGGCAGTCGTTGGCGCAGTGACAGCCATTGTCGCGGCAACGATTGCGATTACCCAGTACGATATTAAGCGAGTTGTTGCCTATTCAACGGTCTCGCAGCTGGGCTTCATGATTTTCGCGCTCGGCGTTGGCGCCTGGGTTGCGGCCATTTTCCACCTGATGACACACGCCTTCTTCAAGGGTCTGCTCTTCCTGGGCTCCGGCTCGGTCATCCACGGGATGCACGAGGAGCAGGACATGCGCCGTATGGGCGGCCTCAAGAAATACATGCCGATCACCTACTGGACCTTCCTGATCGCCGCCGCCGCCAATGCCGGTATCTTCCCGCAGGCAGGCTTCTGGAGCAAGGACGAGATCCTGGTTGGCGCCTATCTGGGCCACTCTTACGTCATCATGACGATCGGGTTTATCGCGGCCTTCTTCACCTCGCTCTACATGTTCCGGGTGGTCTTTATGACGTTCCACGGCAAGGAGCGCTTTGACACCAGCCAGCTGCACCCGCACGAGTCGCCCATGGCGATGGCGTTGCCTCTGGTTGTGCTGGGTGTTCTGGCGGCTGTGGCCGGCTTTGCGGGCTTCCCCCCGGAGGCTGGCTGGATTCATGACTTCCTCCACCCGGTGTTCGCGCTGGCGGAAGAGCACCACATCACATTGACTGAGACGCTTATCTTTGCCGGGCTCTCCACGGCTGTCGCCCTTGGTGGTTTAGCTGTTGCCTACCTGGCCTATATGAAACAGTCGCCCGCCTTCGACCCCAACCAGTGGTCGGCGCGTGTCCCGTGGGCCTACTCGCTGCTCTACAACAAGTGGTACTTCGACGAGATCTACCAGGCAACCATCGTCCGGCCGCTGCACTGGATCTCAACTGTTGTGCTCTGGCAGATCGTTGACGTCCGGATTATCGATGGAATCGTGAACGGAGTCGCGTCGTCGATGAACTTCACCTCCGGTCAACTCCGCAAGGTGCAGACCGGGTTCGTCGCGAACTACGCTCTGGCCATTGCGCTAGGAGCGGTTATCATCGTCGGAGTCTTCTTCATCTTCGCAAGCGACCTGTTCGTATGAGAGGTTTTGTCATTCGCAGGGATGCCATGTATTTGCAAAGAGCGGCGATTATGGGCGCAGCACGAGAAATTCAACCAGTCATCCTGAGGAATGAAGGATCTCTGGCGTGTCATCTCGGCGGTACGAGGAGAGATCCTTCGTTCCTCTGGATGACTGTCAAAAACGAGGAGCAGCCGCGTGGATAACTTCCCGATCCTGAGCTTGATCACCTACCTGCCGCTTGTGGGCGCGCTGGTGATCTTCCTGTGGGCGAATATCTCGCCAGACGCCACGCGCAAGGTTGCCCTGGGAACCTCGATTCTCACGTTCTTGCTCTCGCTGGCGATGCTGGCGAACTTCGACACCAGCACCTCGGAAATGCAGATGACCGAGCATCTCACCTGGCTGCCGGGTGTCGGCATCAACTACGACATGGGCGTCGATGGTCTATCGGTGCTGCTGGTCGTTATGACGACGCTCCTCAGCATCCTGGCGATCCTGCAGTCGTTCGCGCCGATTAACAAGCGCGTGCGCGAGTACTTTATTTCCTTGTTGCTCCTTGAAACGGGCATGATCGGTGTCTTCCTGGCGATCGACTTGTTCCTCTTCTACATCTTCTGGGAACTGGTGCTGGTGCCAATGGCGCTCCTGATCGGTATCTGGGGCAGCGCGAACCGGGTCTATGCGGCGGTCAAATTCTTCCTGTACACCCTGGCCGGTTCGCTGCTCATGCTGGTCGGCATCGTTGCCACCTACCAGGCGTATTTCGAAGAGACCGGCATCCGCACCTTGAATGTGCTGGAGTTGGCCAACGGAAACTACGGGCAGAACTTTCAGCTCTGGGCGTTTGGAGTGTTCTTCATCGCCTTCGCCATCAAAGTGCCAATGTGGCCGTTCCACACCTGGCTTCCGGACGCCCACGTTGAAGCGCCCACGGCGGGGTCGGTTATCCTGGCCGGCGTGCTGCTGAAAATGGGTGGCTATGCACTGATTCGCTTTAACCTGTCGCTGTTCCCGGACGCGTCGCTGTCCTGGGCACCGTACATCATGGTGCTTTCGGTTATCGCGGCCATCTATGGGGCGCTGGTGGCGCTGGTCCAGCCGGACCTCAAGAAGTTGATCGCTTACTCATCGGTCAGTCACATGGCCTTCGTGACGATGGGTATATTTGCCTTCAACATGCAGGGCATGTACGGTGCGATGATCGTGATGCTGTCACACGGTTTCGTTACCAGCGGCCTCTTCCTGTGTGTCGGGGTAATCTACGACCGCGCCCATACCCGCGACATCTCCGCGTTCGGAGGGCTGGCGACGAGAATGCCGGTCTATGCGTCGATCTTCGGCGTCTTCATGCTCGCGTCGCTGGGCCTGCCGGGACTCTCAAACTTTGTCGGTGAGTTCCTGGCGATACTCGGGGCGTTCACGGCCTATCGCTGGGCGGGCATCATTACAATGTCGGTCGTGATCCTGTCGGCCTGGTACATGATGTGGATGTTCCAGCGCGTCGTCTTTGAGCGGGCCGCTGGAGAGCCGCGTGACCCAGGCGACAACGCCATACCGGCGGTGTCTGGCGCGTCCGCCGACGTGCCGCCTCCTGGTCATCCTGACACACCACACGAGGCCACCGTCCCGAATCTGCCGGAGACACACGTTCCCAGTGACGATGAAATCCTGGCCGCCAGCAAGGCGCCGAACTGGCCGGATGTGACTCCGCGCGAGCTGGCAACCCTGGTGCCGTTGCTTATTCTGACGGTTGTTCTGGGCGTGTGGCCGCAGCCGTTCATGGATGTGATGCAGTTGACATTTGAAGCAATTCTCGCGCCGTTCGGTTCGGTCGGCGTGTAGAAGTCGCGGATCATCCCGATCGCTCCCCTGTGTCATCTCGACCGGAGCGAAGTGGAGTGGAGAGATCTCGGGTGCAGGTGAAGTTTGGTGGAGACGAGATCTCTCCACTTCGGTCGAGATGACATATGTGTTGGCGATCTGACGAGTACGTATTGGAAACAGGGGAGACACGGTGCCGCGATTCGTGGATCTGGTAAATCCAGACCTGACCTTGATCGTCCCACAACTGATTATTCTGGGTGTGGCGCTGCTCTTGCTGCTCGCCGATGTGATCCTGCCCAAGGCGAAGCATGGCGTTCTGACCTGGATGTCGCTGATCGGTTTGTCGGCTGCGCTGGTTGTCAACTTCTTCTATGTCGGTGTGAACGAGACAACGTTTAACGGCATGTTCCGGGCGGACGACATCAGCGTCTTCGTCAACCTGGTGGTGCTGGCGGCCGGCATCATGTCAGTGCTCGTTTCATCCAGCTACATCCAGAACCTTGAAGAGCCCGACTCCATGCCACTGGCCGAGTATTACGTGCTGCTCATGTTCTCGATCCTTGGCGCAATGCTGGTCGGCGCGGCCGGGGACCTGGTGATGGTCTTCCTGGGCATCGAGATGACCGCGTTGGCCTCCTATGCGCTCACCGGTTTCGCTCGCCGGCGCATGACCTCGCTTGAGGGCGCCTTGAAGTATTTCCTGCTGGGACTGTTTGCCTCGGCAATTCTGGTCTACGGCATGGCCTGGATCTACGGCGCGACCGGTACAACCTCGCTAGACGGCATTGCCGCGGCGCTGGATAGCACCGTTGGCGCGGGCAACCTGGAAGCCTCGCTGCTGCTGGCGCTGCTGTTACTGGTGGTGGGGTTGGGCTTTAAGGTCGCTGCGGTTCCCTTCCACATGTGGACTCCCGACGCCTATGAAGGCGCCCCAACTCCGGTTTCCGCGTATATGTCGGTTATCCCCAAGGTAGCCGGTTTCGCCGCCATGATCAGGATTCTCGTGCAGGCGCTCTCGCCGATACGTGAGGACTGGGTGCTGCTGATCGGTATCCTGGCCGTGATTACCATGGCGTTCGGCAACATCGTCGCTATCACACAACGCAACGTCAAGCGTATGCTGGCCTATTCGTCGATTGGCCATACTGGTTACATTCTGGCCGGCTTTGCAGCCTTCGGTGTCGTCGTGCCCGCTGACGACCGCTCGATCTCATCGGTGCTCTACTACTTGCTGGCGTACTCGTTCATGAACATCGGCGCGTTCGCGATTGTTACCTGGGTACAGCATCGTGGCCGTGGCGTGGATCTTGAGGACTTCAACGGACTGGCGTCGCAGTCGCCGTTGACCGCCGTCGCCATGACGATCTTCATGTTCTCGCTTATGGGCCTGCCACCGCTGGTCGGGTTCTATGCCAAGTACTACGTGATTCTGGCTGCGGTCGAGGCGGATTTGCTCTGGTTGGCGGTTGCCATCGTGCTGGCCTCCGCGGCGTCAGCCTTCTTCTATCTGCGTGTGGTCGTGGCGATGTACTTCTCGGAGCCGCCGGAAACCGCCCCCGAGGGCAACACCCCGATGCTTGGCTTCGGTGTTCTGGCCATGGTCGCCGGCACCATCCTGGCCGGCATCTTCTCCGGCCAGCTTCTCGACCTGGCCCAGAACTGGGTGCAAGCGTTCCCGGTGGTGTTGTAGCGGAGCCATCACCACAGTACGAGAGGCCTTCATTCCTCTTCCAGAGGGAGAGGGATGAAGTGACGCCTCGCTACACGCGTGAGGTACAACGATGACCATCCGAATTGGCGTGCAGATTCAGCCTCAACACACAACCTACGCGGCCATGCGCGACGCCTGGCTACGCTCTGAGGCCATGGGCGCGGACACCCTCTGGACCTGGGATCATCTGCTGCCGCTCTTCGGCGACCCAGAGGGCAGCAGCTTCGAGAGCTGGACCACACTGGCGGCGATGGCGGAAGTTACCAACCGCATCGAGATTGGAACCCTGGTTACCAGCAACCCCTACCGCAACCCCTATCTGCTGGCGGATATGGCGCGCACCGTGGATCAGGCAGCCGGCGGCCGGCTTATTCTGGGGATTGGCTCGGGTGGGGCGGAGCGAGATTTCCGCGAGTCAGGCTACGAGTTTGGCAGTGATAGTGAACGGCTGCAAGAACTCGACGCGGCCCTGCCGATTATCAAGGAGCGTCTGGCGACCCGCAAGCCGCAGTCACCGCGAGGCAGGATTCCCATCCTGATCGGCGGTATGGGCGAGAGGGTGACGCTACGCATCGTCGCCCAGCACGCTGACATCTGGAACGGCATGAGCGATCCCGGAACACTTGGCCGGCTGAACGGCGTTCTGGACGGCTGGTGCGCCAAACTTGGCCGCGACCCAGCTGCCATCGAGCGCTCTGCACTACTCATCAAACCCGAACAGGTTGAGCAGGCTGACGACTATCTGGCCGCTGGTATCACTCATCTCATCTACAGCATTCGTGGTCCGGAGTACGATTTGACGCCGGTTGAGGAGTTGTTGGAGTGGCGTGGGGCTATCGCCTGAGCTACTGAATGACCGAACGCGGTGTCGCCAGCAATCGCGTGACCTGGATCTGCTCCCTGTCAATGAGCATCGACACTTTGGGCGCAATCTCGGTCTTCCAGTAATCGCTCTGGTACACCAGGTCGTAGAGGCGCTCCCGATCCGGCTCGCTGTCGAAACGACGGATCCAGATGTAGGTGCTGTCGTCGTCCTGGCCAGTGAAGCTGCCGAGGATCACCATACCCATCTTCACCTGGAAGGGGATGATCTCTTCCTCCATGCACTTGACCCAGTCTGCCTGCTTGCCGGGACGGACGTGGTACTGCCTGAGCTCAAAGAACATCGTGATCCTCTTCCTTTTGGGAGCAACATGCGTGTTTACGGCTCCGGCGTTGAAGCCGGCTCGGGTGTCTGAGGGAAATCGTCGCCGATGACGACGACGATGTCGCCGTTGCCCTCACGTTGGATAATGGCGGACGTTTCCAGTCCGAGCAGGTCAGCCAGATGCTCGGCCGTGGAGGGATTCCCGGAACTGTCGTAGATTACCGTCGCCGGCGACGGCTCTTCGGAATCACCGGCCCAGACGGCGGTAAATCCAGAATCAAACAGAAACTGGGCGGTGAGTCCGGCCAGCAGCTCGGTGGCTGTGCCATTTTCTACCATGACGGGTGTATCGAGGTTTGGCTCGACCGGTTCCGGGGGGGCAGCCGGCGCGGGAGGTGTTTCAGCGTCGGGTATTGTGGTGGCCGCAGCCACCGGCTCGGC
>JACCZH010000035.1 GCA_013696045.1 Chloroflexia bacterium | reverse complement strand
GGCGTCGCGCGCGTAGGCGGCTTGCATGCCGTCGAAAATGACCGCGCCAGGATCGCCGCCGGATTCGTGAGCGATGACTGTTACTCCCAGCCGCTCGCCCCAGACTTTCAGCTGCTCAATGGCGGCGGCGCGGAACGTGTCGCCGGCAACCATGACGACGTTGCGGTTGCGCTGGCGGTGGAAGTGGGCAAGCTTGGCGATGGTTGTTGTCTTACCGGTGCCGTTGACGCCGACGACCAGGGTAACGAATGGCACGCCGCGCTGGTAGATCTTGATCTTGCGGTTGCGAGTGGCGTACTCCAGTAGTTTGACCATCTCGTCACGCAGGTAGAGCTTCGCTTGCAGCGGGTCTGTGAGCCGCTCGCGGCGGACATCTTCGCGCAGTGCCTCAACCAGTTCCATGGTGGTATCGACGCCGAGATCAGCCTGGATCAGCAGGGATTCAAGGTCTTCGTACAACTCTTCATCGATGGCGGAGCGGTCGAACAGAGCGGTGATGTCCGCGAAGATGCCACGGCGAGTTTTTTTGAGACCTTCTTCTAATTGTGGGTCCGGCTCAGCACGCCGGCGAAAGAAACGATCGAGAATCACAAGAACTCCTCTGAGTGGGTCGCGAGTACGCTGTTTAGGTCGGGTTGGGCGCGTAAACACGCCAATCGTCAGTATACCCCGTGTCCGGTACGTCACTTGCGCCTCGGCATCTCAACCCAGAGGGTACTCCGTGGTCGAGATGACAGTTGAGCTCTCGCCATCCGCCCCCACAGCCCGCATGATTCAGACCCAATTCGGAATCATGCTGACGTTTCGGTCATAATACGTGTGGACGATGAATATGCGAACGAACGGGAGCAAACATGGACAATAGAGGCGCGCCGCCACCGGGAGACCCGCGTGGGCCAGCTGGAAGCCCGACAGCCCGACAGCGCTGGGCCGCATTAGCCGGTCAACAACAGGCGGTCATCGCGCTTTCAACGGTGGCCATTATCCTTATGGTCATTATCTTGATTGTTCTGCTCAGGCCCGGTGGAGACGATGGTCAGGTAGCCGGAATTGATGCGACTCCCACACCGTCGCCAACGTTCCAGGTCACGGACGGTCCAACTCCAACGCCTGAACCGGAACCGGCCGATACCCCTGTGCCGGAACCAACGCAGACCCCTCCGCCGGCACCAACAGCGATACCTGAGCCAACCGCAACGCTCGAGCCTGAGCCAACCGCAACGCTCGAGCCGACGGCGACCTTGGAGCCAACGCCCGAGCCGACGGAAACTCCTGAGCCTGAACCATCCGCCACCCCGGAACCTGAGCCGACTGCGACACCCGAGCCTGAGCCAATTACCGGAGAAATGCGGGTTGATGATCGCGAGAATGACGTTTTCACACCCGACGGGCAGCAGCCGCCCGCGCCAATTCCTCTGGCCGATTTGCGAGCCGTTGAGCTTGAAATCGACGACGATGATCTGCAGGTGCGTTTCTTTGCCGGGGATGATATCCCGGAGAACCTGGATGCCGGGGTAATTGTCACCTGGACGTTGGTCATCTGGATCGAGGACCAGGAGATTTATCGGATCAGCGCCACGCTTGAGGGCAACCAGACGACACTCGGCGTTCTGGATGTTGAGACTGGCGAGGAACTAGCCTTCCCCGCCGATCCGGATGTCGACGACGAAGAGCTCGAGATCGAGCTGCCATTGAATCTGCTTGAGCGGCTTGTTGGTCCATTTGCCTGGGCGGCGATGTCCATGATCGAAACGGCCGATGGTCAGATCTTTGGTGACAATGTCCCTGATGCCGGCGACACGTTCACCGAAACTCCCGAACCCAGCCAGGGCGTGGTGTTTCCGGAATAGCGGGAGGCGATTGAGGGGAAGCCACGCGGCTTCCCCTTACGCTAGAGCCGTGAGCACGTCGATCAGATCGATGACGTCTTTGGTGGAATCGACCTGTCCTACCAGCCAGCCGTCTGCGTCGCGACTGAGCCAGGGGATCTTCGTGGCCGTAGCCGATTCCGGATTGAGCTTGATCCGGAAGTGGACAGGCGTCCGCGATTGATAGATGCGCCAGCCGTCTCTATCACTGACAGCGCGGACCACTGCTCGATGGATCTGCTCATAGGCTTGCTTTGGCGGAAGAGCCTGCGCCCGCTCCCAAGAGAGCGTATCCTTGACCGTCAACGTTGGCGTTCCAGGCAGAAAGCGCTTTGACTCAACCGTCGCGGCGCGGTCGCCGGTTGCGATGGCGACCGGGACTCCTTCGTCGCCAGCCCAGCGGCTGAGGAGCGCCAGTTCACCAGCCTGTTCACCGTTCATCTCCAGCGTCACTCGCTGGCTCATGGTGTGGCTGATGAACGCATCCGTCGTGCCGGCCATGGCGTGGAAACCCGTCAACAGCACGACATCGTATCCCGGCGAGAAATCCTCCGGCACGATCTCGACTCCTACGTTGAGCATCTCCTGCTTGAGGTTCCCGCCACCAGCATGCCAATCGATGACCGACACCGACATCGCGCCGGCCTGACGGGCTGCAGCCGCGACAACGTTTATCTCAGCCGCCAGAAGCTGTGCGCCGGCCTCGTATTCAGGGAGCCGCGGGTCGCAGGCTTCCTTCCGCTCGATCCCGATGACGCCCTCCATGTCAGCGATGATCAGGACTCGTGTCATCGGCTCGTCCTCCGGTTTCTCTCACGCATGAGCTGTTAAATATGATGCCTCTCCTCTAACTTGACATAGCCGTGAGTGCCAGCGCGGGTCCTGGCCTTTCTCTGTTCCCGCACTTGGTCTCATCACCCTACTCCATCATCGGCTCGAGCTCATCCACAATCATGGAGCCAATCTGGAGCGATGACGTGGCCGCAGGCGAGGGGGCGTTGCGGACGTGGAGGACGCCTTCGCCGCGGTCGAAGACGAAGTCGTCGACGAGGTTGCCGTCTTCGGAAAGAGCCTGGGCGCGAACGCCGGACGGGCCAGGGTGGAG
>JACCZH010000445.1 GCA_013696045.1 Chloroflexia bacterium | reverse complement strand
GAGCAGTGCATGTGAGCTACGTGCACTCGCCGATGCGCTTCGCCTGGGCGTTCGATCAGTATTGCGAGCGCGAACGGCTTCCCGCGGCCGCGCGAAACGGATTGCGTCCGCTGATGGCCGCCTTTCGCTGGCGTGACCGGGCGACGCTGGACCGTGTTGACCGGTTTGTCGCCAACTCGACCGTGGTGCGGGACCGTATCAGGGCGTTCTGGCGCAGAGACGCCGCGGTGGTGTTCCCGCCGGTGGATGTTGATGCATTCACGCCAGTGCCTCGTGAGCAAGTGGGTGACTACTTCCTGATGGTCTCACGGTTAGTGCCCTACAAACGCTTCGACATCGCCATCGACGCATTTAACGAGCTCGGACTGCCGCTCTGGATTGTGGGTGATGGGCGAGACCGGGCACAATTAGAACGACGTGCCGGACCAAACGTGCGGTTCCTTGGTAGAGTGCCGGATGACGAGCTTCGCCAGCTTTGGGCTCGTTGTCGAGCAACAGTGTTCATGTCGGAGGATGACTTCGGCATAGCCCAGGTCGAGGCGCAAGCTGCGGGCCGGCCGGTGATTGCTCTGGCTGCCGGCGGGGTTTTTGACACAGTTGTTCCAGACGTAACCGGCGTGTGGGTAGAGGAGCAGTCGGCGGAGAGTCTGGTCGCGGCGTTGCGCCGATTCGATACACTCTCGTTCGACACGGGCACATTGGTGGAGCATGCCCGGCGATTCTCCACGGAACGGTTTCAGCGGGAGTTGGTGGCAGTGGTACATGAGACGTTGGCGGCCCGCCAGCCGGGAGAGCACCCATGGAGCTAAAGTCCTATCTCCAGGTGTTCGCGCGCCGCTGGCCGGCGCTCGTGATTCTGCCGCTGCTGGTGGGCATGCTGGCCATTTATCAGGATATGAACCGAGTCACGCAATATACGGCGGATGCTCGGCTCTCTGTCGTGCGTATGCCAGACCCCCGCCCGGTTGAGGATTTCCGCTACGACGAGTACTACAACTACCTCACAAGTGAGTTCAAGATTGATGACCTGGTCGAAACCGTAAACGGAAACGTGTTCGCGGGCGCTGTGGCTGAGCGGCTGACCGCCGCTGGAATGTCCATCGATGGCGACGTTGTACAGGAGACGATCGGCACGGAACGTCGACACCGCGTCTTATTCATCATGGTTAACACAAACGAGCCCGAGCGCTCCCTTGAAATCTCCCAGGCAGTGGTGGCCGAGCTCGAAGAGAATGCACCTATGTATCTGGACATGCCGAACGATGCGGCTGGCGCAAGCGTGCGTGTTGTTGAGTTTCCCAACGATGCCAGCACAGACACGACCCAGGCACGAATCATCCTGGCTCTCGGTGTGCTGGCGGCCCTGGGAGCGGGAGTGTTGCTGGCATTCCTGGTCGATTACCTTGACGATACTCTTTACGATGGAGACAGCGCGGCGGCGGCCACGAAACTGCCGCTGCTGGCCACGGTTCCGGCGGACCCCTCATGATGCGGCCGGAAGAGATTGCCCTCGCGTTGTTGCGGCGTTGGTGGATTGTGGCGCTGGCCGCGCTGGCGGCGGCGACAATTGCCTACATTGGAACGGCGTCGCAGCCCAGTACCTACGTCGTTAGCACGCGCATCATGGCGATTGCAGAGCCACCGGATTACTGGATGGACCTGTACGCCAAGAACCGGTTGGCATCGTATCGCGACCTCATCAACAATTGGGAGTTTATAACCGGGTCGTTGCAAGAGGCGGGCTCGGACATTGATCCAGGCGTGGCCCAGAGCAAGCTCGCGCTCGGACATAATCCAGATTCGAACATCGTGCAGATCGTCGTAACCGACACCGAGCCGCAAAGGGCGGCGACCATCGCCAACGCGCTGGCCGATGGTTTTGTGCGGCGCAATGAGGCTGAGAATGAGCGTCAGATTGCGCAGCGCACAACACCAGACAACCAGTTCCCTGGCCGCGTCACGATGGAGAAACTTGAGACCCCGGCTGTGCCGACGGTCCCGAGTGGACCACGGGTGCGGGTTAATACCCTCGCTGGCGGCGTGCTGGGCGCGGTGGCCGGCTTGATGGTCGCTTTCGGGACGATCTATCTTGATGACACGCTCAAGACCCGGCGTGATCTTGAACGCTACCTCAAATGGCCGGTTCTCGGCACGATACCCCCGACGCCGGGGGACAAATAACCGCACGAACGAAGGGCGACCGCACAATGACCGCTGGGCGACGACCGGTAAACGCATCTGGAGAAGCGCGAGACGAGGCCTATCGCTCGTTGCGCTCGACGATCAAATTTGCCGCCGGTGACGCCCGCATCCGAACGGTTCTCATCGTCGACACCTACCGTGACAAGGCAAGCGACACCGCCCAACAGGTGGCTCTGGCGTTTGCGAATGCCGGGGACCGCTGTGCCTTTGTTGACGCTGATTTGCGCTCGGG
>JACCZH010000429.1 GCA_013696045.1 Chloroflexia bacterium | reverse complement strand
ATCCAGGAGGGTTCGGACACCCCGCTCTGGTTTTCTCTCGACGGCCGCAACCACCGCCTCGAGCGGCTTGAGCTTCCGCCACTCGAACTGTACCCGAATCGCACCGAAACATGGCGCACGCAATTGTCGTGTTATCTGGTTCACACCAACGAAACGGCGCACCAGCTGATCGCGGACAATGTTGATCGCTCCCCTATGTACAACGGCAACATCCATGGCACGGGCACACGTTACTGCCCGTCCATCGAAGACAAGGTTATGCGCTTTCCGCAGAAAACGAGCCATGGCCTGTTTCTGGAGCCAGAAGGCTGGCGAACCACTGAGGTGTATGTTCAAGGCGCGAATACCAGCCTCCCACCCGACGTTCAACTCGGCGTTTTACGCTCGATACCAGCGCTGCGTGACGCTCGTATTACTCGCCACGGCTATGCGGTCGAGTACGATGCGATTGAACCCACGGAATTGACGCCCTGGTTTGCTTCAAAGCGAGTAGAGGGACTTTTTCTGGCAGGTCAGGTCAATGGAACATCTGGCTACGAAGAAGCCGCCGGACAGGGTTTAGTGGCTGGAGCCAACGCCGCGCGCTATGTCGGCCGGCAGGAGCCGATTGTGCTGCGACGCGATCAGGCTTACACCGGCGTAATGGCCGACGACCTTTCAAGTCAGGAATTTATCGAGCCGTACCGCATGCTAACGTCTCGCGCCGAACACCGGCTTATACTGCGGGCTGACAACGCGGACGACCGGCTTAGCGCACTTGCCTACGAATCCGGGCTGATTAACCGAACGCGGTTGGATGCCGTCGCGCTCCAGCGGAAAGCCGTTAACTCCATCATCACCGCGCTGAAGAGCGTTTACGTCTCACCCAACTCGAACACAAACGCGATGCTGGCGCACCATGAACTGCCTGAAACCAATCGCAGCTTGACAGCGGTGGACTATCTGCGTCGCCCTGACGTGTCGCTCGCGAAGCTATTGCCCGTCATGCGCGAGACGTATCCCGAACAATTTGGAGACATTTTCGCGGATGAACGAATTACCGTGTGCGCCGAGATCGAGGTAAAGTATGCTGCCTACGTCGAAAAGGAAGTGCAGCACATCGAGCGCATTCGTCAGATGGAAAACGCATTGATCCCTGCCTCGTTTGACTATGATTCCTTCGACGGATTGCGCAATGAAGCACGGGAGAAGCTACACCAGGTGCGACCTTCTACAGTTGGACAGGCAAGCCGAATCCCCGGTGTTACACCCGGCGACGTCGCGGTGATCGTGGTGCACCTGAAACGATCGGGGAATTCGTCTCATCCCGCCAGGCGTTCGGCGGACTTCGAAGAACCGGCTGTCACTTCCGGTGACTAACCTGAATGACGGCCGACGATGACGGTCTTGATCGTGTCCGACATCCACGCGAATCTGGTCGCATTCGAAGCGGTGCTCGAAGCCGCTGGCGATGTGTCGACCATCTGGAATCTTGGTGACGTCGTCGGTTATGGCCCCAAGCCGCGTGAATGCATTGACCGCATAACGCAGCTTCAACCAGTCGTATCGCTCATTGGAAACCACGATTGGGCAGCCATCGGACGGTTGCAGCTTGACGAATTCAATCCGGTTGCCCGCTACGCGACATACTGGACAACAGCCCAGTTGACCGCGACCCACATGAAGTATCTAGAGGGCCTTCCCAATCGCGTTATTGAGGACGATTGGATGCTGGTCCATGCCAGCCCACGACACCCAATCTGGGAGTATGTCTACACCGCCAAGGCGGCGCATGAAAATTTCGAGTTATTTGACGCCCCTGTTTGCTTTCTCGGACACTCTCACGTGCAGCTCTTCATCTCAGAGACGATGGCGAGGTCAGGTGAGGCGCCAATTCAACCTGTTGATTGCGACACACTCCTCATTGATTCCGAACGCTTCATCGTTAACCCGGGCTCAGTGGGACAGCCTCGGGACAATAACCCGCATGCCGCGTTTGCCTTGTATGACACAGAAAAGAGGGTGGTCACGTTCCGTCGTATTCCTTACGATATCGAAAAGACCCAGCAGCAGATGGAGGCAGCCGGACTCCCCAGGCCTCTGATTACTCGTTTGGCATTGGGCGTATGATTAATGTCGGTCGGAAATCGAAAGACCGCGTTGCGGTAAACGCATCGGAGAATATTGTGCCCTACAGGCGGATCTTGGTCCCGGTCCATGGTACCGAAGCAGACAAACGAGCTATTGAGCTGGCGACCCTTATTGGTACTGGCAAAAACGCTGAGATGGTTCTGGTGTACGTCGTTGAGGTAGCGCAGTCCCTACCCCTTGAAGCCGACATGCCTTCAGAAGTTGACACGGGCGAAGACGTATTGCAAGGCGCGGAACGATGGGCGCGGCAGACAGCCGATGGCCGCGTTGGGCGCATCAGCCCGGAGCTGCTGCAAGCTCGCTCGGCGGGAGCGGCGATTGTCGACGAAGCAATTGAACGTGGAGCAGATGTCATCGTCATGGCCCTCTGCAACCATATGCGCCACGGTCAACCGACGCCTGGAGAAACCGTGCCGTATGTTATGCAAAACGCGCCCTGCGAGGTAGTTGTTGCCCGCGTGCGTTCCGGCTGTGACCGTTGACCACAGCGTCTGAAGGTGGGTACGTCACATGAAAGTAGTTATCGTTGGATGCGGGCGTGTTGGCGCGCGAATCGCAACCGCGCTAGACCGTCAGGGCCATGATGTTTCAATTGTCGATATGCAAACATCGGCCTTCCGGCGGCTCGCCCCTGACTTCTCTGGTCGCGCAATTACGGGAACGGGAATCGACGAGGATGTTCTGCGCTCGGCAGGCATCTCCGAAGCAGACGCGTTTATCGCGGTAACGAACGGTGACAATCGCAACCTCATGGCCGCGCAAGTCGCAAAGGTTATATTCGGAGTAGACAAGGTTGCCGCGCGTGTCTACGATCCGGTGCGAGCCGAAACGTTCCGCGGAATGGGCATTGAGACGATCTGTTCGACGACAACGATGTCGAATATATTTCTGGACGCAGTCGCCGGCAACGCCAGTGCGACGTCATAAGGGAGCAACCGCGTGTATATGATCGTGGTCGGTGGCGGCAAGGTTGGCTACTACCTCACGAAAACCCTCATCTTCGAAGGCTATGAAGTTCTACTTGTAGAAAAGAACCCTAGCAAGGTCGAAACCTACCGGCAGCGGTTTGGAGCGGTCGTCGTGCAAGGTGACGGCGCGGAGGCGTCCACCCTGGAGTCAGCCGGCGCAGCTCGCGCTGATGTCATCATCGCGGTCACCGGTGATGATGAAGACAATCTCATTATTTGTCAGGTAGCCAAGCAGCGATTTGACGTTGGCCGCACCATCGCTCGGGTCAACAATCCCAAGAACGAAGAGGTGTTCAAGCGTCTCGGCGTCGACGTCACCGTTAGCCAAACAAATGTGATTCTGAGCCTGATCGAACAACAAATACCGGAGCGTCACTTTTTACATCTGCTAAGCCTCAAACACGCACAGATTGCGATCGTCGAAGCCAACGTGTCATCCAACTCGCCTATCGCCGGCATGCAACTTGCTGACATCAAGCTTCCGCCTGATTGTGTGTTCAGCGCGATCAGCCGCGGCCCGGAAGTTATCGTCCCCACCGGCCAAACTCGAATAGAACCTGGCGATGAAGTCATCGCCGTCACGCGCTCGAGCAGCGAACAAGCCCTACGCGATCTTCACGTCCGCTAGCCCGGATTA
>JACCZH010000391.1 GCA_013696045.1 Chloroflexia bacterium | reverse complement strand
CCATTGAATTGCTCAAGGAGCAGTTGCGATCGCTGGCAGAGCGACATGGTCGGTATAACCCGCCGGTCAGCCCATACTTCAAGGACAGTCGCAGCCCCGCGCGTTAGAGCGGACTTCAGGGTGCTTAAGTGGCATTTCAATCTTAAGAACAACAGGTCCAGCTGATCAGGTCGCGGAACACCGTAGGGGCGAGTTCCGTCAGGCTTGTCCTGAGCTCTCCGATGGAACTTTCGCCCTGTTCGCTGCTTGCGGCGGACAACGCGTCGTAGCGACGATGTTGATAGCCACCATGCTTCGGATGCACCAACCACAGCGCACACTTCGCGCAGATACTTAGCTGCTCTCAGCACAGGCTCTGGGCAACTATTCCGGCGGGGAAGTCGCCCCTACGCGTCCAACCGCACTGGCGGCTTTACCTCTTTGACTATTCGGACGCGGTAGAACACGTAGCGGCAGATCCTGGGTCTGCCATCGGAGCAAGTCGGTCAAACCGGGCCAGTGCAGGATCAGCCACCACGTGCCAACAGCATTGCAAGCCGTGTTAATCAGGCAATGATGCAAGCACGTTCCTCATCGACTCCGTCAGTAGTTCATCGTCTCGAGGAATGATTGTCCGCAACTCGACCAACACTGCGTTCTCCTCGATGCGTCCGAACACTGGCACTGGCGTTGCCTGCCTGAGAGACCGGGCAAGCTCCGTCGCCTCACCGGATGTTGAAGCCTTGAGCCTGACTGCATGTCCCGTCAACGACTGGCCGGGCAAGGAACCGCCCCCAACATAGTTGACGCTCGTGGCAACGTCGACCGTGTTTTCACCTGAATCCAGGGTGGCCGCGATGCACCCGGCGCGGAGCCGAAGCGATGATTCTGAAGCGGCGATGCACATCCATACCGGAATCGACGTCTCGTGATCCCCGCGCAGGTAGTGTCTCAACGTCTCCGCAACGCCCGCCATGGAGGTCTTGTCGGCACGGACCGCACGAGCCAAAGGATGGGCAGCGATCTCGTCGATCAAGCGCCCCTTGCCGCAGATGATGCCCGCCTGTGGACCGCCCAGCAGCTTGTCGCCACTGAAAGTCACGACATCCGCGCCGGCCACGATGGATTCCCGCACCGTGGGCTCGTGATCGATGCCGTAAGCCTCGGTGTCGACGAACGTGCCGCTGCCCAGATCCTCGATCAGGATCGCTCCGGTCGAAACGGCAACATCCCGCAATTCCGCCAATGTTGGCGAGGCGACAAATCCCTGAATCGAAAAGTTGCTCGGGTGAACCTTGAGGAACAACTCTGCGCCATCACTGGCTGCTCTGGCGAAATCTCGCGCATAGGTGCGATTGGTGCTACCGACTTCCACCAGCGTCGCGCCTGACTGAGCGAGGACATCGGGAATCCGGAATCCACCGCCGATCTCGACTGCCTCGGACCGTGAAACCGCGACCTTCTTCCCTTGGGCCAGCGCAGTGAGCGCGAGCAGCACGGCAGCCGCGTTGTTATTGACCACCAGGCTTTGCTCCGCGCCGGTGAGAATCGAGAGCAGTGTGGAGATCTCGTCCATGCGACCGCCGCGCCGGCCCGACACTGGATCGATTTCAAGCGCGACTGAGCTTGATGCAGCCGTGCTCATCGCATGTGACGTTCGCTCGCTGACCGGCGCCCTTCCCAGGTTCGTATGGACCACGATACCTGTGCCGTTCAGCACCCGTCCCAGCCTGGGAGAAGCGAGAGTTTGAGCCAACTGTTTCAAGCGCCGCGTCACCAACAGTCCGGGATCATCCTGCAACCCAGACTGGAGCTCCTGACGAACCTGGTCCTGGACACACTTGGCCAAGGACCCGGCAACTTCATTCGTGATTGCACTGCCGAACTGATCAGAGATCAACTCGGTAATCGTATTGACCGGCGGGATTGATCGGAAGGCGTCGTGGTTCATATCGCAGCGCCCTTCGTAGATTTGGTCTGGAAAACGTACTGAGAATGTTCGGTCGGTGGTCGATGTTGGGTTAATACAAAAATGGGAGAGGTGAAGTACACCGCTCCCATCATCCTGTCGGGGAGAGAGGATTCGAACCTCCGACCTCAGCGTCCCGAACGCTGCGCGCTAACCGGGCTGCGCCACTCCCCGTACGGCGCGGAGCATACCACGGAATCCGAGGCACGAACAACAGATGTCCGGTTGGCTGAGCGTCGCGCTCCGGTTCGCCATCAGCGTACGCTTGGTGCTTTCCGACACTTGTGGGCACATTAACGACAATGAACTGTCAATTCGTTGTCGTGCCGAAAGAGGCGCGATCATGCGTAGCCGCTGGCGACAACATCGTCGACAGCATCGAACGTGCACTACTCTTCGGCTGGAGCAGTCATATCCAGCGCTCATGTGTTAGCATCGCAATCGACATATTGCCCGCGTAGCTCAGCGGATAGAGCGCCACTCTCCTAAGGTGGGCGTCGGGGGTTCGAGTCCCTCCGCGGGCACCCTCCCACTCGATCCCCGTTCCATTCCAATCA
>JACCZH010000394.1 GCA_013696045.1 Chloroflexia bacterium | reverse complement strand
AGCGTGCCCCAACCCTGGATCGTGTCGATCTTGTGCTTCTTGAAAAGAAACTGAATACCCTTATAGTTCTGGTCAACCACATCGCGCGAACGCTTCATTGCCTGAGGATAGTTGAACTCGATGTCCTTGACCTTGACGCCGAATTCTTCGGCTTTCTTGACGGTTGTCGCTACCGAGGCGGCCTTGAGCAACGCCTTGGCCGGGATACAACCACGGTGTACGCAGGTCCCGCCGACAAGATCTTTCTCAACAACGCCGACACGCATACCAAGCTGTGCGGCTCGGATCGCGGCCACGTAGCCGCCGGTTCCGCCGCCTAAAAAGAGCAGATCATACTCATTCTGCGCCATACTGTTACCAGTCACTCCTCTTCCCGGCCCACCCGGATGCGGGTCGCCGATCGCGCGAATTGCCGCTCACAGTTGAGCAAGCCGAGCCAGTACTAAGCGCCGTCAGATATGCGTGCAATCCATCATGGAGCGGCGTCTATCACCGGATATCTCTGTGTTCAGTATAGCAAGGCGTTCCCAAGGCACAGCTGAACGCCGCGTTACGATCCGGGTTCGGCTTCGCCGCGCTTGAGCTTCTGTGCCGTAGCCGTCACCGGCAGCTGCGCCAGCACACCACGTAAGGCGAACCCCCACAGCAGCAAAACGCCAACCGTGGTGATCACGGCCGGCACTCGGGAAGACTGCACCACCAGGAAGGGCAGCAGCGGCCCAAAGGAGAAGAAGAGCCACGAGACGCCAATCAGGCGCTCGGCGGCGGAGAAATCTGACTCACGATAGGCGTGCTCCAACAAGAACACCACTCCTAGCGTCCCGAAAATCGCAGTGTGATACAGCGCGTGGTACGAGGTAAGCAGGGTCGTCGTCATCAACAGCGCCAGACCGGGCCCCAGCAGCGCGTCGCGTCCCAATCGCCACCAGAGATACGCGGCAGTAGCCAGCAACGCGACTGACACGGTGACGATCATCACATTCTGGAACAGGATCGCGTCCGTAGGGAAAGCGCGCACGACCATAGCCCGCAGATTCACCATGCCGAGCACATTGGTAGCCGCTGTGCCCTCTGGCGCCGACAATTGACGTCCAAGCTGGACATATTCCCGCATGCCGGACACGCCCACCAGCAGCACGCACACAACCAGCTGCACGGCGCCCGCCAAGGCTGTCGCAAAGAACGTTCGCCGGTGTCCAGTGGCGACAACATAGATCAAGGGCGCGATCAGGAGCTGAGGTTTCAGGGCCAGCAATGAGAGCGCCAGTGCGGCGCGTACCTCGTTGCCGCGCCGCAGCTCAAGCACAAAGATCGCCATAGCCAGAAAGAGAATGCCCTCAACCTGCCCCAGCAAAATCGTATAGAACAACGGAAACGAGCCGAGCACAATAAAGGCGACCAGCGACCACTCGATGCGCATCCGGCGAGCGAGTGTCGCCACAGCGGTAACGACCGCGACGAAATTGAGGCCGCTCCACGCCAACCAGGCGGCGAACGGCGTCAGTGCCAGCAGTGGAACCGACAGCAGTGCCAGTAGCGGCGGCGCGACATATGGCTGGAGCATCCTGTCCTGCCAGCCCACAGCGTAGCGCTCGAGCACAGGCTGCTGCCGCTGCCATTGCAAAAACGTGTCATAGAGATCCCTGCGGCCGCCATCGATCAACATTTCGGCAGCCGCATAGCTGGGCAGGTAATCGAGCCCGGCATGAAAAAAGATGCCGTGTCGTTGCACGAGGCTGATAAGCACCACGCACTCGAGTGCCAGATACACAATAAGCCAGAAACGAATTTGCGAATTTTGCACAATAACTTCTGTCACGTTATATTGTTTAGATCAAGCCGCGACGGCTTGAAAGTGATGTCGCCCTCCATGCGTAAGGTGGTCGCGGATCTCAGGTGACGGTCTCAGCCTTGCCACCGTCGCCAACCCCTAGAGTATCATCGAGAGTGGATCGATACGCGTTTGGTCGAGGGGATCATGAAGTCAAACAGTAACAATGACGCGTTCAAAACGGCGTTACCTGAGGATATCCCAAACGACTCAACGACCCGCTACGACGAGCCGTTTGGCTGGTGGGGCTACCATTGGGCGCCGCCAAATCCGCGCTCACTGGTCTGGCTCATACAGGCTGGCGCGCTTGACGCCCGGCTGGCGGCATTTCTCAGCCTGGCTATCGAGCTGCGCCGCACTGTTATTGTTGTGGCGGAGCCCAACGAAGCCGGCAAGACCACACTCCTGACAGCACTGCTCGACTTTCGACGGGCGGACATTAAGCCGATGTATCTGCGGGGCTGGTACGAGCGATTCAGCTTCCTCGACACCGTTCCACCTGAACGAGCGTATCTGCTGTGTAATGAGATCAGCGCCCACTTGCCCACCTACCTCTGGGGGCAGGGCGTGCGCCGGGTTTTCGAGGCCGGCATGGGCGGGTACGCCTTCGTCACCACGATGCACGCTAGCTCGGCCGCGGACGCCGCCGAGCTCCTGACACGCTATCCGCTCGAGGTTCCGGCGAGACATCTGCAAACGATCGATCTGGTCGTCACCCTCAACGCCGGCCAGGTAAACAACAAGCCGGTGCGCAGGGTGACGCGCGTCGAGCGCTTCTCCGCAGAGTCAGATCCCTCTCGAATCGAGCAACTCTCGGACCGGCCGTTGCTGCGGTCTCACCTGGAGCATCGAACTGGCCGGATGATTAGCCGCATCGCCGGGTGGGCGGAATGCGATGACAGCGAAGCCGGTCGAATGCTCAGCCGCCGCGAGCATCTGCTTCAGTCTTGGTTGAACCAGGACATCGTCGACATAGACGCCGTGCGCCAGGCGATCCTCTCCGCGCGCTTGACCGAGTCCTGAACCAGTCTGCGCCAGCCGTTACACTAGATCGTAAGGGTCGACACGACAGCATTCCGAATGTACGTGTAGGGAGATCTCCATGACCGCAGACCAGCGCAAAGAATCAGAGATGGATGAACAATACGCAACCGACAGCGGCCCTATAGAGAAAGAATTTGATGATGACCGGGGCGGAAGCGAGACTGCGCGCGATGTCGCCGGTGGGGCGGGCATCGGGGCCGGACTGATCGTCGCGATTGGGTTCACCCTCTTTATCGTGGTGCTGCTAGGATATGTCATTCTAAACGCCGTCTAAGGCAGCACGGGAGCACGATTGATGCAGGTGACCAAAAACTACGCGGCCTACAGCTACTGGCTTGAATCCTGCGGCGACGATCTGGCTCCACGGCCCGCCCTCGATGGCTCGGTTCATGTCGATATTGCTATCCTCGGCGCAGGCTATAGTGGACTCTGGACTGCCTACTATCTGCTCAAGCGCAACCCGTCCCTCAAAATCGCAATCGCAGAAAAAGAGATCGCGGGTTTTGGCGCGTCCGGCCGCAATGGGGGCTGGTGCTCCGCCGGCTTCCCGCTTGGCCTGGGTGAGCTAGGCCGCCGCTACGGCAGTTCCGCCGCTCGCGATCTTCAACTGGCAATGATCGACGCTGTCGACGAGGTTGGCCTGGTCGCCGAGGACGAGGGAATCGACGCCGAGTACGAGAAGGGCGGCGCGCTGCGCTTCGCGCGTGGCAAGCATCAGGTTCCGCTCATTGAGCGCTCGCTCGAAACGTACCGCGCATTTGGACTCGACGAGCATTATCAGCTTCTCGACGCCGGGGAAGCTAACAGACGGGTTAACGTACAAGGCTCGCTGGGGGCGATCTTCACTCCACACTGCGCCACGATTCATCCCGGGAAACTGGCTCGCGGACTGGCGCGTGTCGTTGAGCGCCTGGGCGGCACCATCTATGAGCGGACGCCGGTCACGTCGTATTCAGAAGGATCCTCGCCGGCTTTACACACGCCGAGCGGCGACATTCGCGCAAAAACGATCGTCCTCGCTGGCGAGAGCTACCTTTCCCAGTTGAAACAGCTCGACCGCCAGCTGATCCCGATTTACTCGCTCATCGTGCTCACCCGGCCGCTCACTGACGAGCAGTGGAATGAGATCGGCTGGACGGGCCGCGAGTGTGTGTCTTCCAACCGGCTTACCGTTGACTATCTCTCTCGCACAACTGACGGTCGCATCCTGTTCGGAGGACGAGGAGCGCCCTACCATTTCGGCTCGGGTATTTCCGACGACTATGACCGCCACGGCCCAACGCACCGGGTGTTGCGAGATGCCGCGATGGAATGGTTTCCATCACTGTCGCAGTCCGATTTTTCGCATGCCTGGGGAGGACCGCTCGGAGTTCCTCGCGATTGGATGCCAACCATGTCCTACAACCCAGTCTCCGAAGTCGCGACGGCTCGCGGTTACACGGGCCAGGGCGTCTCAACGGCCAACCTCGCGGGCAGAGTGCTGGCCGACCTGATTACCGGGGTTGCGTCGCCACTCACGAGCCTGCCGCCAGCCGGTCACCAATCTCCGAACTGGGAGCCTGAGCCGCTACGTTACCTGGGTGTGCGCTATGTCCAACGCTCCTACGCAAATCTGGACGAGAAAGCCTCCGCCTCTGGCAAGCCTCCCAGCGGTACGTCGCTCGGCGAACGCTTGAGCCGGCACTGATCCCGTAATAATTGGGAAGAAGATCGTGTGGAATCCAAGGCGTGGCGCGCGCCTTACTTTACATTTGCGCGGCAAACGATTAAAGTTAGAGTGAAAGTTTACAGTTGACGGCAGTTGCCAACCCCGTCTGGAACATCAATGCAAAATGAAGAGGGCACGCGGCTACTAACTATCGGACAGGTGGTGGCCCGGCTCGCCGGAAACTATCCGGACGTCACTCCATCCAGCCTGCGCTTCCTTGAGCGCGAGGGGCTCGTTGAGCCCGAGCGCACTCCAGGGGGGCACCGCCTGTACTCCAACACCCACGTGGAGCAAGTTCGGCGGATAAAAGAGTGGCAACGCGAGCGGTTGTCACTGGCAGAAATCCGCGAGCGGCTACAAGCTGCCAAAACGCTGCCCTGCCATCAGGATCTCGCCCGGAGCTTCATGGATCATGCCATGCAGGGCGACGCCGCCGGGGCGCGCCGCACAGTCCTGAGCGCCTATAACAGCGGGATGCCCCTGGCGGAAATCTATGACGACGTGCTGCGTCCCGCGCTGTACGAGGTAGGCCGCCGCTGGGCCGACGGCGATGTGACTATCGTCCAGGAGCATGAGCTCTCGGCTATCGTCCGCGATCTTATTGGAGAGCTCGTGGCGGAGACGCAACGGCCAACCACACCCAGCGACGTAATTCTCGCCGCATGTGTGGCGGGTGAGACGCATGATCTGGGGTTGAGAATGGTGTCACATCTACTGGAGACCGAAGGCTATTCCGTCCATTTTCTCGGCGCGAACGTGCCGGCTGATTCAATCCTCGACGGAGCCAGGATGCGCCGGGCCACCATTGTGCTGCTCTCAACGACGCTGGAAGAGAACATTCCCGAACTGATCGCCACATTACGGGCGCTCAACACCTTGCCGCCCGACGAACGTCCGCGCATCATTGTAGGCGGGCAGGTTCTGATCGGCCGCGAAGGCGAACTCGCCGAGCTTGGTGCGGAATCAGCCCATGGTCTCAGTCGCGGCCACGTTCACATGGCTGAGCATCTGACCAATCTACTGGCCGACTAAGGATCCAGTCCATCCAACAGCGCGTACAACTCAAAAGGTCCAGAGTGCTACCAGCCAGCCACCACGTACAGTAGGATTAGGCGCGACGTGACATGCTTTCATACACCTGCCGTCCACCGGGAATGTCTCCGGTATCGGTTCAAAACCGACTCCCTCCGGTCTCGACAGAAGTAACATTGGGTTACAGAGACACGTGCCAGATCAAGGCCCTGCCGCCGGCATGGTCGTCATGCTCGTTAGGTCCGCCTGACGACGCACGAAAGGCAAACCACAGCCATGACGAATCAAAACTTACCGAAAACACTGGGCGAGCTCCGCGAAAGTGGGCATAGTGTTGTGCCGGTGCGGGAAGAGCTGCGCCGTAACCTCATTGGGAAACTGCGTAGCGGGGAGTCAATTTTCAGTGGTGTCATGGGTTATGAGGACACTGTTATTCCCCAGATTGAAAACGCCATTCTCTCCGGGCAGGACATTATCTTTCTCGGCGAACGTGGACAGGCCAAAACTCGCATGGCTCGCGGGTTGGTAAACCTGCTCGACGAGCAGATTCCAATCGTCTTCGGCAGCGAAATCAACGACGATCCCTTCGAGCCGATCTCGCGCCAGGCCAAAGACCTCATCGCCGAGCGTGGCGACGACACTCCGGTCGAGTGGGTGGGCCGCGAGCGGCGCTACGCCGAGAAACTGGCAACACCGGACACGACAATTGCCGACCTTATCGGCGAAGTTGACCCGATCAAGGTGGCCGAGGGCCGCTATCTCTCCGACGAGCTGACGATTCACTACGGTCTGATCCCACGCACCAACCGCGGCATCTTCGCCATTAACGAGCTGCCCGACCTTGCCGAGAGGATTCAAGTCGGCCTGCTCAACATCATGGAAGAGCGCGACGTCCAGATCCGCGGTTACCGGGTGAGACTGCCGCTGGATGTCTATGTCGTCGCCAGCGCCAACCCGGAAGACTACACCAACCGCGGGCGTATTATTACCCCACTGAAAGACCGTTACGGTTCCCAGATTCGCACTCACTACCCGGAGACGACCGAGCTTGAGATCGACATTATGACCCAGGAAGCGGTGACGTTCTCCAGCGACGGCATCCAGGTCGTCGTGCCACTCTACATTCAGGAAATCATCGCCGAGGTAACGCACCTGGCGCGCCGCAGTCACGACATTAGCCAGCGCTCCGGCGTCTCGGTGCGCATGTCGATCGCCAATTATGAAAATATGGTTTCAAACAGCCTGAAGCGCGCCATTCGCGCCAACGAGAAACAAGCCGTGCCGCGTATCTCAGACCTGCGGGCCGTCTTCGCCTCGACCACCGGCAAGATCGAGCTGGAGACGATGGGCGACGCTCAGGAGGAGCGCGTCATCGAGAAACTGATCCAGGGCGCGATCGTCAGCACCTTCAACAAATACTTTTCGGTGCGCGACTTCGAGGATCTGGTGCTGGCCTTCGACAACGGCCTCGCGGTCGAGGTTTCCGATTCGATGAACGCCATGGAGTACGTGCATCAGGTGTCGCACATGGACGGCATGCGCGACGCCATCAAAAAACTCGACCTCTCCGGCGAGCCGGCCGCCGTAGCCTCCGGCGTCGAGTTCATCCTGGAGGGTCTGCACCTCAACCGCCGCCTCAACAAAGATCGCATGGCCGTCGCCGGCGGAGGGGCGCGCTACGCGGGGTAGTCTCTTCACCTGAATCAACTGAATGGCATCTTTGACCTCCCGTCGTGCCGCGACGGAAGGTCGATGTGAGCGCGAGATGGTCAAGGCACTCCGTCGCCTTCAACTCCAGCGGCTCATCCATGCGCCGTATCCAGTAACACAAAATAAAGGTTGACACCACGAATCATCTCGTTTACCATTTTGCATACTCAAAATATATTTTGCGTATATAACTCAAATGTGAAAGGCAGACACGTCCGTCGATCGCCGGGAGTTAGTAATTTACGGCACATGTCACATGACACGGGCTCCATTCCCGTACGACGACGTATTTCATGAGCCTTCTTATTCTGTTGTTCGCGACCTGGTCGCGACATCACGCTGGTCATGATAGGGGGTAGAACCAACCATTTCTTCTTAGCCCGTGCGGTTTTCAACTAGAGAACTCAGACCGCGACCAAGCGGTCGCGCGAAAGGAGCTGATCACGTGGGTCTGTCAAAGAACAGTATCTCGACGTTGGGGCAAGATGGATTTTCGCGCCGGACGCTTCTCAGAGGAGTAGGCGCGTTGACGGCGCTGGGAGCCTTGTCTCCACTCATGGCAGCGTGTGGCAGCGATGACGATGAACCTGGTCCCGCGAGTGGAACGACTGAAAACACACCAGTGCCCGCGGCGCAAGCGACGACACCTGCGGAGGAGCCGACGACAACTGACGCAGGCGACGAGGATGACGAGGGCGATCCGGTCTCCGGTGGAACTCTCACCTTTGGCGAGTTCAGCGAACCACCAATTATGGACCCACGCGTCTCTGGCGCGACAATTGCGTGGCGCCTCTTCTACAACATTTTTGATCCTCTGCTCGTGCAGGACACTGAGACCGGCGATTTCCTGCCCGGCCTGGCGAGCACGTGGGAGGTCTCCGAAGACGGTCTAATCTATACTTTGGGGCTCAAGGAAGACGTCACGTTCCATGACGGAACCGACTTTAATGCTGAGGCAGTCAAGTTCACATTTGACAGCATCCTCGAACCGGAGCTGAAGTCGCTAGCCGCAATTGGCTATCTCGGCCCATACGACCGTACCGATGTCATTGACGATCTGACAGCCGAGGTGCATTTCACCGATCCTTATGCTCCATTTTTAAACAACCTATCCCACAGCGTCCTCTCGCCGGTGTCCCCGGCTGCCGTCGAGCAGCATGGGGAAGATTTCGGTTTCAACCCGGTCGGGACAGGGCCGTTCATGTTCCAGGAATGGCAGCAGCAGACGTCGATGATACTTGTAAGAAATCCTGACTACAACTGGCCAATTGGTGTCTACCAGCACGAAGGTCCTGCACATCTGGACCAAATTACTATCAATTTTATTTCGGAACCGACCACGATGCTTGGCACGCTGATGAATGGTGAAACCGACGTTATTGACGCGGTACAGGCTCAGGAAGTGGAACGTCTCCAAGCGGACGATAACTTCCAGATTCTGTTGCCGACTGTCCCAGGTTCGCCACAGGTGCTACCACTGAACGCGGTGAAGCCGCCAACCGATGACTTGAAGGTGCGTCAAGCGATCATCCAGGCGGTCGATATGGAAGCAGTCGTTGATACGTTGTGGTACGGCACGCGCAAGGCGGCGCAAGGCCCGCTGTCGTCTCCAACCTGGAGCTACAACCCCGTCGTAGAAACCATGTATCCGTACGACCCGGATGCGGCCGGAGCGTTGCTCGACGAGGCCGGCTGGACAATGGGCTCTGGAAACGTGCGCCAGAAGGATGGTGAGAATCTCCATCTGATCTACATCACGACCGGCGGCTCGAACGGCCAGGCGGGGGAGCTTGTTCAAGCCTATCTGTTGCAGGCAGGCTTCGAAGTGGATCTGCAAATTCTCGAATATGCGGCAACGGCAAGCTTGATGTTGGCCGGAGAGCACAACATCGCCCGCATCTATTTTTCGCATACTGATCCGGTCGTGCTGACAACGCTATATCACTCAAGGAACATTGAGGGCACGAACTTCAACCGCACAATGAAGCCAGACGATACTCTCGACGAAATGCTCAACGATGCTACATCTGAGATGGATGTCGAGACGCGCAGAACAATTTACGAAGACATCCAGGAGTACGTTATGGACGAGGCGCTTATTATCCCCCTCTGGGAAGAGACCGTGCTGTGGGGTGCCCGTGCCGGGGTAAAAGGACTGCATTTCCAGCCGCTCGGCGGAGCGTGGTTCTATGACGTTTGGTTGGAGCAGTAACCACGTCGAAGAGCTTGTGAGAGGACTGTCCTTCCTTGGCAGTCCACTCAGTCACACAGCGGCCGAGTCTGCGGAGGGAGTTATTCATGCTTCAGTACATTCGTACACGTGTGCTGCTCACGATCCCGGTCTTGTTAGGAGTCTCACTCCTGACGTTTTCTATCCTGCACCTGATCCCAGGTGATCCAGCGCGCATCCTGCTCGGGGACATGGGCGGTGGCGCAGCCGCTGGCGACACGTCAGACGAGGCCTATCAGAACCTGCGTGAGGAACTTGGGCTCAACGACCCATTGCCCATACAGTACGCGAACTATCTTGGAAACGTCGCAAAAGGTGACTTCGGACGCTCGTTTCAGACCAATCGCGAGGTGCGAGACTCGATTCTTGAAGTCCTACCATACACCCTGCAGTTGACCGTCGTTGGTCTGGGGATCGCCATCGTCCTCGGCGGCATTCTTGGAATCATAGCCGCGCTCAACCGGAATACTTGGATCGACAGCATAACGATGGTCTTTTCGCTGTTTGGGCTGGCGATGCCAAGCTTCTGGTTGGGGTTTATCCTGATTCAGCTTTTTGCGCTACGCTGGACAATCTTTCCCAGTACCGGTACCGAGGGCATCAATACGCTTGTTCTGCCTTCGCTGACGCTGGGTCTGGTCGCTTCCGGAGTCGTGGCGCGGCTAGTTCGCTCGACGATGCTGGAAGTGCTGGGGCAGGAATACGTAACGACCGCACGGTCCAAGGGGCTGAGCGAACGCATCGTGATCCTCCGACATGCCCTGCGCAACGCATTAATCCCGGTTGTAACCATCGTTGGCCTGCAGTTTGGCGGGCTGCTCTCGGGAGCGGTCATCATTGAGACCGTATTCGCCCGTCGCGGCATTGGCCGGCTGGCTGTCGAGGCGGTCCTGAGACGCGATTTTCCTATGGTACAAGGCACGATCCTCGTTGCCGCCCTTGGCTACGTGCTCGTTAACCTGATTGTTGACCTGTCGTACGCGTGGCTGGACCCACGCATCAAGTACCGTTAGGAGCGGCCGCACATGGCTCGGAGAGTTACTGCTGGCGCTCCACCTATGGAACTTAGAGCTACCCAGGCACGAAATCGCCGTAAGGATTTCTTCTATAGTCTATTGCGCACCAAGGCGGCACTGGCCGGATTAATGATCCTCAGCCTGATGATCCTGGCAGCTATTCTCGCGCCGCTGATCACCCACTATGACCCGATCGTCATCAGCCCCCCCGATCGCACACTGCCGCCCAGTCGAGATCATTGGCTCGGTACCGATGGTTTCGGCCGTGACATCTATAGCCGCGTTGTCTATGGCGCGCGAGTGTCTTTGCCGGTTGGCCTAATCGCTGTCTCCATCGCGGCCAGTATCGGCGCCGTCCTGGGGCTGGTGGCTGGCTATTTTGGCCGGTATGCGGATGCAATCATCATGCGGATCATCGATATCATGCTCGCGTTTCCGAGCATTATGCTAGCACTGGTTGTTGTGGCAATCCTCGGCCCTAGTATCCGCAACGTGATGATCGCGGTTGGCATCAGCGAGATCCCGCGCTACACGCGCCTCATAAGGGGACAGGTTCTTTCTGCGCGCGAGCTCCTCTACGTAGAAGCAGCCAAAGTCATTGGTGTACCTACGTCCAAGATACTGGTTCGCCATATTCTCCCAAACGTCGTCAGTCCTGTGGTCGTCTTGGGGACGCTCTCGGTGGGTTCAGCCATTCTGGCTGCGGCCGGTCTATCGTTTCTCGGACTCGGGGCACAACCGCCAAGGCCAGAATGGGGTGCCATGCTGGCCGATGGTCGTCAATTCTTGAGCAGCCACTGGTGGGTCGCAACGATGCCCGGCCTTGCGATTGCCATAACTGTGCTTGCGATCAACATGTTTGGGGATGGCCTCCGAGACATTCTCGATCCTCGGATCCGGACGTAGTGGGACACTCTGCTGAGTCCGGTGATTAGAAAAGTGACTGGTCTGTTACACACCGTAACAATAACGAGAAGGAAAATGCAGAATGATTATCGTTAATGACCGAGTTGAAACGACCGTTCCTAAAGATCTGCTGGACCGGCTGCGAAGCATCCCGCCAGCGACGATTGGTCACGTCCTTGACTTCGGATTTATGGACATTGCGCTTCGACCAATCGGAGGTCGGAAATTCACGATCTGCGGCCCGGCCTTCACTGTGAGAGCCATGGCCATTGACAGTACCGTTGTACATAAGGCGATCTCCATGGCTGAGCCAGGTGACATCATGGTGATCGACCGCAATGGTGATAGTAAGCATGCGTGTTGGGGGGAAATGACCTCGCTCGGCGCGAAAGTACGTGGACTTGCGGCCACTATCGTTGATGGCCCGGCAACTGATGTCGTTGAGATTGAAGATATGGAGTACCTCGTCTTCAGCCGGGGTATCTCCCCAATAACGACACGTTCCCTGGCAATGTCCGGTGAGATAAACACAGTCGTGCAGTGCGGCGGCGTGAGTGTTGCGCCAGGAGACATCATTTTGGCAGACGACAACGGAATCCTCGTTCTCCAGCCGGATCAAGTGGCGGAACTTGTCGAACACTGCGAGCCAATCGCGCAGCGCGAACCCACGACCAGAAAACGGTTACTGAGCGGCGAGTCACTCGCGGCGTTCCCGGGAGGGGCAAACGAGAAAATCGCAGCGGCATTGGTTCGGCAAAGCGAGCACTAGATGCGTGCATTCGAGAGAGGCGCCATTCATGACTAGCGAGACTACGCTGCAAATATCACGAGACCTGGCCAGGTCAAAAAACGCGATGGTGGCGGCCAAACACCCTTGGGCGGTCCGCGCCGCGCTCGATATTCTCGACAAAGGTGGCAACGCAGTCGATGCGGCGGCAACAGCGGCCTTTGCAATCGGTGTTCTCGAACCGTGGATGAGCGGCATCGGCGGGGTGGGGTTTATGACTATCCAGATGGCCGGTGGCGAGCGTGTGGTCATTGACTACTTTGGCCGGGCGCCGCAGGCAGCCAGATCCGACATGTTCGAACTCACCGGCGAGGAGCGGTCGGTCGTTGGTTTTGGCGGCGTGAAGGATCAGGCCAATGCCTATGGTCCATTGTCCTGCGTTGTGCCAGGCATGGTGGCCGGGCTCGCACTCGCCGTCGAAAGGTATGGGAATCGAGATCTTGCTGAGGTCATCGCGCCAGCAATCATATTTGCGGACGAAGGGTTTGAGGTCGATTGGTACAACGGCATGCTGCTCTCGTCCCAGCAAAAGACAATGACACGTAATCCCGAAACTGAACGTATTTTCCTGACGAACGGAACTCCTCCCGCTCCGCTTTTTGGTGCGCCGGCCCCACGTATCCGGCAGCCGGAATTGGCCGGAACCCTGAGGAAGATCGCGGAGCAGGGACCGGACGGCTTCTATAAAGGTGATGTTGCCGAGCGCATTGCCGATCATCTCCAGAGCCTTGGAGGCATCATGACGGCGGATGATCTGGCACGCTTCGAGCCGACCGTCGTCGATCCGATCGTCGTCGATTACCAAGGGTATGAGCTGGTGTTGCTGCCTTATCAGGGTGGCGGGATCACGCTGGCCGAGTCGTTCAACATCCTTGAGGGGCTTGACATCCGAACAACCGGATTCAATACCGCGACAACCTTGCACCATATTACCGAGGCCAGCCGCCGAGCATTTGCCGACCGTTTCGCGTATGTCGGTGATCCCGATCATGTCGACATCAACTGGGAGCGTCTGGCGTCAAAGGAGTACGGAAACCAGCGGCGCGATGAAATTACCCCTCAGCGCGCCTCGCAGCCAGGTCCTGGCGAGGATATTGTGGGAACCGGTATCAAGCAGAAAGTCTCGGTCCAGATGGACGGGGGATGCACAACCCATCTCTCGGTCGTCGACAAGGACGGCAACATGGTGTCGGTGACCCAGACATTGACGTTGATCTTTGGATCCGCGGTCACCGTGCCAGGTGTCGGCGTCTTGATGAACGACACCATGAACCTGTTCGAGCCGATCCCAGGACGCTTCAACTCGATCGCCCCATGGAAGCGCCCAGCTTCCAACATGGCGCATGTCATCGCGGTCAAGGATGGACAGCCGGTGCTGGCGGTCGGCGCTCCGGGCGGACGACGAATCATCGATACCTGCCTGCAGATGACACTTGACGTACTCGACTTCGATCTGGATATCCAGCTAGCCTGCGCCGCGCCGCTGATCGATGCTTCCAGTGCCGAGGAACTGCTGGTTGATACCCGCATCGGTCAGCGCACACGGGACAAACTGCGTGAGATGGGACACCGCGTTGTTGATGCGGAGGTGACCTTCGCGCCGCGCGCCTTCGCGAGTCCAACCGGTGTGACGGTCGACCCTGACACCGGTCTGCGTTATGGTGGCGCAGATCCCTTCGGTATCGGGATTGCTGCCGGGCGTTAGTAACGTGACCGAAAACACCAGTTACCCGGCAAGTAGCTAGGAAACCGAGAAATATGATCGTTAATGGTCCGTCATTTTAGGCTCGTCAGAGTCGATAGTCCTTATCCATTTCGCTTCGGACTCGACGACATTGATATTGGAGGACCTTTGATCCGGCAAGATGGAGAGAATGGTAGGCGATGGAGCATCGGAACCGACGGTATGAGTCCGCTGGAATATGCTACGCGTCCTCCTAAAGCGGATGACGTATACGAGAAACTCAAGCATCTGATCGTTACCCTCCAGCTTGCTCCAGGATCCGCAGTCAACGAGCAGGAATTGATTAGACAATTGACCGTGGGCCGCACTCCCTTTCGGGAAGCGATGCTGCGCTTGTCGCATGAGGGCCTCATCGTGCGAGCTCCGCGTAGAGGCTCCTGGGTAAGTGATCTTTCGATTACCGAACTACAGCAGCTTATCGACGCTCGTTGCTTTGTTGAGCCTCTCGTCACCCGGCGAGCGGCGGAACGTATTGCCGAACCCGAGGCGGATAAGCTGATGCGCATTGTTGACGCCGGGGAACATGCCGTACGTCAGCACGATGTCGAAACACTCGTGTGGCATGATCTTCAGTTTCACTCGTGCGTGGCGCAGTTGAGCGATAATCAATACTTCGCAGCCTTTTCTAAAAAGATTGACACGACGCTGCTACGCTATTGGTACGTCTCCTTCCTGCACGGCGGGGATTTCTCAGACTCCTTCGCACATCATCAACTGTTAGCAGACGCAATCGCCAGCGGGGATCCAGATCTGGCCGAGGAACGAGCGCGCGAGCATGTCGAAATCTTTCGGGCAAGAATCCGGAATCTAGTCAGTTGAGCTTCGCGCATTTACGCGCCATAAGCAACTCAGAGCAATGTGTTCGGGGCTGACGAACCGCCGGGCACCCTCAAGCGCAGACTCCAACATGGACAGATGCACCGGCGCTAAACGAGAATAGCCGCTTGCCGGACGTTGGAGAGGAGTTTATCCTTGACGGCATACGGGTTTCATGCGTTTTATACTTGTGACGAGACCGGATAATTAAGAGTCGCACGCTGCGGCTCCGCAGAAGGTCATTCGCCAGGGAACTCCGAATCCATCGCTTCCAAACAGAGCCAGACCCGTGTCTCGCATCCACGTCCACCGCACACCCGCTCGATACCGAGGATTGAGAGCACACCTCATGAGCTACGGATACTCGTACCCGCCACGCCAGCGCTATAGCCGTTGGGATGGCACGCAGCAGATTTCGGATTTCACGGCTGATGACATCATGTCGGCCATCTCGGATGACATGCTGAACGACGGTGATCTGCAGCGTGCACTGCAACGGCTCTTCCGCTACGGGATGGACCGGCAGGACGGTCAGCAGATGCCGGGTATCAGAGACCTGATCGATCGCCTGAAGGGTATGCGCCAGCAGGAGCTGAACCGCTACGATCTCGGCTCGGTGCTCGAAGATCTCAAGCAGCGGCTTGAAGAGATCCAGCAGATGGAGCGCGAGGGTATCCAGCGTAAAGTCGACGAAGGCCGGCAGAAAGTCGCCGGGGCCCAACAGGCCCAAAAACAAAAGCAGCAGGGACAGACCGGTGAATCCGGCCAGGCGAACGACGCCGGCGAATCAGGTGAGGGTCAGCAGGACGCCGACCAGACCCAGGCGCTTCAGGACATGCTTGAGCGGATGGCGTCCCGCAAAAACCAGGCGCTCAACGAGCTGCCCGAGGACCCCGCCGGTCAGATCAAGCAGCTCCAGGAATACGAATTTATGGACTCCCAGGCGCGGCAGGCGTTTCAGGAGCTGCTTGAAGAGCTTCAGCAACAGGTCTTGCAGCAGACCTTCCAGGGCATGCAGCAATCGCTCCAGAGCATGACTCCGGAAGACATGGCCGACATGCAGAATATGCTCTCCGAGCTCAACCAGATGCTGGAGGACAAGCAGAACGGGATCGAACCGGATTTCGAGCGTTTCATGCACAAGTACGGTCACTATTTCGGTCCCGGCATCAACTCGCTCGAAGACCTTATGGACCGCATGGCGCAGCAGATGGCCGCCATGCAGTCGCTGATGGACTCCATGAGCCAGGACCAGCGCAAGGAGCTCTGGGAAGCCATGCAGTCGGTCATGAACGATCCCGGTATGCAGGAGCAGATGGGCAGGCTGGCGCAGAATCTGGGTCAGATGATGCCGGATAACCCTTATGCCCAGGTTTTCCAGTTCGGCGGTGGCGAAGAGCTGTCGCTCAACGAGGCGCTGCGGCTGATGGACAAGCTGCAGGAAATGGACGAGGTCGAGAACCAGTTGCGCGGCGTGCGTGACTGGCGCGACCTTGAGAACGTCGACGACCAGAAGCTGCGAGACCTGCTGGGCGACGACTTCCAGCAGGACATCGAGCAGCTCCGCCAGCTCACGAAGCTCTTGGAAGATGCCGGTTACGTCCAGAAAGGCAAGCGCGGCTACGAGATGACCCCGCGGGGCGTGCGCAAGATAGGCCAGAAGGCGTTGACCGACATCTTTCAGCATCTCAAAAAGGACCGTATCGGCCAGCACAAGATGGAATCGCTCGGAGTCGGCGGCGAGAGGACCGACGACACCAAGCAGTATGAGTTTGGCGACCCCTTCCTGCTAGACCTGCCCAAGACCATGATGAACTCGGTGCACCGCGAGGGCATCGGCTCGCCGCTGAGGCTTGATCCGTCCGATTTTGAGGTGCATCGCACCGAGCTGCTGACCCAAACGACGACCGTGCTGATGGTCGACATGAGCCGCTCAATGCTCTACAACGGCTGCTTCACGGCGGCCAAGAAGGTTGCCGTGGCACTGGATAGCCTGATCCGGATGCAGTTCCCGCGCGACAGCCTCTACATCGTTGGCTTCTCGTACATCGCCACCGAGCTGAAGCCGGCCCAGCTGCCGACCATCACCTGGGACGAATACAACTACGGAACCAACATGCAGCACGGTTTGATGCTGGCGCGCCAGATGCTGGGCCGGCACAAGAGCGGCAACAAGCAGATCATCGTCATCACCGACGGCGAGCCGACCGCCCACTTCGAGGGCAGCCAGGTGCGCTTCTCCTACCCGCCTACCTACCAGACCCTTCAGGAGACGCTGAAGGAAGTCGTGCGCTGCACGCGAGAGCGCATCACGATCAACACCTTCATGCTGGAGCGCAGCCCCTACATGGCCGGCTTCGTTAGCGAGATCGCCAAGATCAACAAGGGCCGCGCATTCTTCGCGACTCCAGACCATCTGGGCGAGTATGTCCTGGTGGACTACGTTGCCAACAAGCGGCGCCGCACGAAGGCATAAACCGCGGCGCCAATGAGGGCATCTCCGATAAGGGCGTACAGCCGTGCGCCCTTCAAAGATATCAATAGCGTTTTGGCCGGGCACACGGCTGGATGCCCCTACTGTTCGTCAATCATGATGCAACGGGGCCAAGTACAGCCGCTGTCCATAC
>JACCZH010000370.1 GCA_013696045.1 Chloroflexia bacterium | reverse complement strand
CTCTGGAATAGCGTCTGGGACACCATTTCACACTACATCCTGCCGGTGACATCCATCACGCTTGTGGGGCTGGCCGGCTACATGCGCTACCAGAGGGCGGCCATGCTGGAGGTTATCCGGCAGGACTACATCCGCACCGCGCGGGCAAAAGGGCTCTCCGAGCGCACGGTCATTTTCAAACATGCCTGGCGCAATGCTCTTATCCCGATCCTGACGCTTCTGGGCTACATCTTCGTGATCCTTGTCGAGGGCTCGGTGGTGGTCGAGAACATTTTCTCATGGCCAGGCATGGGCCAGCTTGCCGTGACCTCACTGACCCAACGCGACTACCCGGTCATGATGGGCATCGTCTTGCTTTCGGCGACCCTGATCCTGCTAGGCACACTGCTCTCTGACATCCTCTACGCCATTGTTGATCCGAGGGTGCGCTATGACTAGATTCATTGACATTCTCCGTAGCGGCGCAATAAATTGCGCCGCTACGGAGAACATTCCATCTGAATGGGTATCCGGCAAGCGGGACCACTCATGAGCGCCGACGCGGAAGCCAATCTCTTACGGGAAGAGTCGCTCGTTGGCGCGGACGAGACCCAGGGACAGTGGGCGTTCTTCTGGAAGCGGTTTCGCCGGCACAAGCTGGCCGTCATCAGCGCCGCTATACTGCTCATCATCTTTACCGTCGCTATCGCTGCGCCGGTCATTGCACCCTATGATCCAAACCTTCAGGACCGCCAGTTGGCGCGTTTCGGCGAGCCTGCGCCGCCATCGTTGGCGCACCCCTTTGGCAGCGATCATCTGGGACGTGACCTGCTGTCGCGCTTGATGATTGGGGCGCGGGTGTCACTCGTCGTTGGCTTCGTCGCCACCGGCGCGGCGCTGGCCCTCGGCACGATTCTTGGCGCAATCGCTGGCTATGCCGGACGCTGGACCGACATGGCCGTCATGCGTGCTTCGGATGTCCTGCTCGCCTTTCCGCCGCTGCTGTTCCTTATGGCGGTGCTGTCTTCCGTCACACGGCCAAGTATTTTGCACATCTCCATGGCCATCGCCGTCATTGGTTGGATGAACGTTGCCCGGCTGGTGCGCGGCGAGTTCCTTGTGCTTAGAACGCGCGAATACACCGAGGCTGCGCGAGCCATCGGCGCGTCCGCGCCGTCCATCATCTTCCGCGAACTGCTGCCCAACGCCATTGGCCCGATAATCGTCGCGGCAACACTGAGTATCCCGGCCGCGATTCTGACCGAGTCAACCCTGTCGTTTCTCGGATTCGGCATTCAACCGCCACGCGCGTCCTGGGGCAACATGCTACAAGACTCGTTTGTGTACATGCGCGATTTCAACGCCTGGTGGATGGGAGTCTTCCCTGGGCTGATGATCGCGGTCACCGTGCTGTCCTTCAACTTTCTGGGCGACGGACTGCGCGACGCGCTCGACCCTCGCTCGCGAGTCGATTAGCCAGGCTGGAAGGTCACAACCCTTGTCCAAAACGATTCCTACCGCAGCCCAGACGGATGCCGGTTCGGCACATATCGAACCGTTGTTACGAGTTGTGAACCTTAAGACCTACTTCTTCTCCGAAGACAAGATCGTGCGCGCCGTAGACGATATTTCCTACAGCATAGGCCATAACGAGGTGCTGGGCATCGTCGGCGAGTCCGGCAGCGGAAAGAGTGTCAGCGCGCTGTCGCTTATGCGGCTCATCGACAGCCCGCCCGGCAGGATTGTGGACGGCAAGGTGCTCTTTGACGGCGACGACGTGCTCCAGATGAGCGAGAACGAAGTGCGCCATATCCGCGGCAACGACATCGCCATGATCTTTCAGGAGCCCCTAACGTCACTCAACCCGGTCTACACCATCGGCGACCAGCTAATGGAGCCGCTCACCCTGCATCGCGGGCTCACGAAGCGCCAGGCCGAGTTGGAAGGCGTCCAGCTCCTGACTCAGGTTGGAGTGCCCTCGCCTGCCGAACGCATGAAATCCTACCCGCACCAACTTTCCGGCGGCATGCGCCAGAGGGCAATGATCGCGATGGCACTCTCATGTCAACCCAGACTCCTGATCGCGGACGAGCCGACCACCGCACTGGACGTTTCGATTCAGGCTCAAATCCTGGACCTGATGCGCAAGATCCAGCAAGAGCAACAGTCATCCATGATCTTCATTACCCACGACCTGGCGGTCGTCAATGAAATGTGCGACTGGGTCAACGTGATGTATTCAGGCCGTATCGTCGAGCGCGCCTCGACTCGCACACTGTTCACCAGTCCGAAGCATCCTTACACGTGGGGGTTGTTCGATTGCCTGCCTCGGATTGAGGAGAAACAGGGCATCCGGCTCGCTCCAATTCACGGCCAACCGCCAAATCTGGCGCGGATGCCGGTCGGCTGCAAGTTTCACCCACGCTGCCCGTACGCCTTCGACCGCTGCGTTGAGGAAGAACCGCCTCTCTTCAACATGCCGGACGGCCAGACCGTGCGCTGCTGGCTCTACGACAACAGCCAGACCGGTGAATCCGCACGCGTTGAAACACTCCGCGAATCAAACGATGTCCGCACCCACGATGAGGCGCCGGTCATCCTCGACGTCAAGGACCTGACGAAACATTTCCCGATCACCAGCGGCTTCCTGCAACGCACAGTTGGTCAGGTAAAAGCGGTCGATGGCATCAGCTTCACATTACGGGAGGGCGAAACGCTAGGACTGGTCGGCGAATCTGGCTGCGGCAAGAGCACCGCCGGACGCACTATCCTGCGCTTGCTGGACCCAACCTCCGGGAGCGTCATGTTTCACGGGACCGATCTGGCGTCGCTGGACAGCAAGAAGCTACAAGAGATGCGCAAGCGCATGCAGATCATTTTCCAGGACCCGTACTCGTCGCTCAACCCACGTCGCAGCATCGGCTCGATCCTGGCCCAACCGCTCAAAATCCATAATCTCGCCAAAGGCAAAGAAGTTGGAGAGAAGGTCGCCGACATCCTGCAACGGGTGGGCATGAACCCCGAGCACGCCGGACGCTATCCGCACGAGTTCTCCGGCGGCCAGCGCCAGAGGATCGGCATCGCCCGCGCCATCGCCGCCAATCCGGACTTCATCATCGCCGACGAGCCAGTCTCAGCGCTGGATGTCTCGATCCAGGCACAGATCATCAACCTGCTCCAGGATCTCCAGAGCGAGCTTGGACTCTCGTATATCTTTATTGCCCACGACTTGTCGGTTGTGCGCTCGGTCTCGAACCGGGTGGCCGTCATGTATCTGGGCCAGATCGTCGAACTGGCCAGCAATGAGGGCCTCTACGAGGATCCCTTGCACCCATATACCCGCGCACTGCTCTCGGCCGTCCCGACGGTTGACCCGACAGGAGCGCGTGCCTCCTCGCGCATCATCCTCGAAGGCGACGTTCCGAGCCCGATTAACCCACCCTCCGGCTGCCGCTTCCATACGCGCTGCCCATACTGCTTTAGTGTCTGCCCGGAAGTCGAACCGCTGCTGCTGGATGCCGGTAACGAACACTTCGTCAAGTGCCACCTCTACGATCCCAACTATTCCAGCGCTGCGCCTCCAAAGGCCGAGGCACTGGTCAGCCGTGGCCGTGAATTGAACCCGGAGCCGGCATCCTGACTGACACAACTCACCCCTACGAGTTTTTCGGCCGCAAGATCTTCGCCCGGCGACACTTGTCGCCCGCCGGCCAGATCGGATGCAGCCTCCCGTTAAGAAAATCGCCTATCTGGTCGCGGAAGTGACGGCTGGATGGAGAACCGCTCACACCCAGCGTATTCGTGCCCCAGGTTAAGCCCGGCCGGCGTAAATCCGCCACCAATCGCATCGACGGACCGCCGCCAACCTGGAACGGTTGTCTACGGTTCCAGACCACGGGCGAGACCGTCGTCCGGTCTCCGCCGAGCGGGAACGGTCCAACGTTCAGTCGCCGCTGGTGTGGCCCACGCAACAGCCCCAATGGGTGAATGAATCTCACCTGATTCATGTCTCCCCAGGTCCAATCGCTGTGGTCGTGACCAAGGGTGTTTCGAAGCCAGGCAAGAGCCTCGTCAAACGCCGTGCGGGCCAACACCCGGCGAGCGTCATCACCGAACCAGGCTGGGTACATTCCAAGGAGCAGCCTGTCACAGAAATCCTGTGGCACCGAGCCGCCACTGCCGCTAAAAGCCATAGCCTCCACCAGATCGTTGGGAAGCTGGTGCGCCAGTGAGACTGTCAGCCAGTGGTGATAAAAACTCTGGAACAGCAGGGTTGCCCGGCTATCAGGTCGAGCCTGAAACTTCCATGAACGAAGATCGTCCAGCGCCCACTCCGGGGCATGACCGTCGAGCAACTCGACCAGCACCGGCGCCAGTTCGCTGGAG
>JACCZH010000358.1 GCA_013696045.1 Chloroflexia bacterium | reverse complement strand
CTGCTGGTCAACGACCGCACCGGCATGGTGCTGCTTGAGGAAGCGCGCCAGGCAGAGGCGCAGCGCCGGAGACAGGTGAGCGATCTGTTTGGCCGCTACATGGCGCCGAGAATCGTGGATCAGATTCTTCGGGACCCCGACACCGTTCGGCTGGGCGGCGCCCGGCAGGACGTGACCATTCTCTTTGCCGATATACGAGGCTTCACGGCCATGTCGGAGCAACGCCAGCCGGAGGAGATCGTCGCGATTCTCAACCGTTACCTGGCGCTGGCAACCGGCGAGATCCTGGCCGAGCTCGGCACGCTGGACAAGTTCCTGGGCGACGGTCTGATGGCCATCTTCAATGCCCCGGTGCCTGTTCCGAATCACGAGGCCGCCGCCATTCAGGCAGCCCTGTCGATGCAGACTATCCTGGCGTCGCTGCCGGACCACTTTCCAGCTGGCGTCGGCTACGGCATTGGCATCCACACCGGCGAGGCCATCGTCGGCAACATCGGCACCGCCGAGCTGATGAACTACACCGCCATCGGCGACACGGTAAATGTCGCCTCCCGCCTCCAGTCCGAAGCCCACCCGGGCCAGGTCCTCATTAGCGACGCCACCTACCGCCGCGTCGCCCACCGCTTCAAGGTCGAGCATCTCGGCGAGCGCCCAGTCAAGGGTCGCAACGAGCCGGTAACGATGTACAGAGTGCTGAGGGCTCGGTAGGGGAGGCGGTTTGTCTCTTATCGGCATCAACGTAAGGCATTGCAGGGCAGAGAATGGTGGTACGGTAGTCATCCTGAGCGAAGTGTAGCGGAGTCGAACGGATCTTGTTGAGCTGCATGGGTGGCATAGAGATCCATTCGACTCCACTGCGTTTCGCTCAGGATGACACTCATAACGTCGCTCTCTACCGGGGATCTTCGAACCGTCTATCTGCTATCCTCATCTGATTATGAGCGCGAACGAGACGACGATACATGAACGGACTCCGCTCTGGGCATCGCCGGGGACGGTGGTGGCGGGCCTGTTTGGATTGCTGGTGCTGTTGATCGCAATTGGGATCGTGGTGACGAACCGTGGCGGCGGCCCGGTGGCGAGTGTGACTATCGCCGATTTACGGGCGCAGCCGGACCGGTATGACGGGCAGACGGTGGTGCTGACCGGCATCGTCGACGACGTACGCCAGTTGCCAGTGCTGGATCAGTACGCGCTGTACACATTTCGCGACGAGACGGGCTCAATGTGGGCGCTTACCCAACACGGCGTGCCGCCGCGCGACGGTGAGGCAGTGCAACTAACGGCTGTCTATCATTCACGAGTCAAGCTCGATGAACAGATCAGAACGGTAATCGCGGAGCAGTTTGGGTCGCTGGCCGGCTCGATCGCCGGTGGAATAATGCCCGGTTTCGCGATTAATGCTGTTTTTCTTGAGCACGAAGAGTACCGGGTTGTTGCGGGAACGCCACCACCCGGCTAGGATGTGCGAAAAGGAGGCGCGTATGCCCCGTTTCGCGGCGAATCTCTCGATGTTGTTTACCGAATACCCACTGCTCGAACGTTTCGACCGGGCCGCTGAGGCCGGCTTCAAGGCGGTCGAGTTTCTGTTTCCCTACGCCGAGGATGTGCCCGCCATCAAGGCAGCGCTGGAGAGGAACGGTCTCCAGCAGGTGCTGTTCAATCTGCCGGCCGGCAATTTCACCGCCGGAGAGCGTGGCCTGGCCAACGATCCGGGCCGGGTTGAGGAGTTCCGCGAGGGTGTCAGCCGGGCGCTGGAAATCGCGGTGGCACTCAATTGTCCCAAGCTGAACTGTCTGGTCGGGATGACACTTGAGGACGTGCCGCTGGAGACGCAGTGGTCCACGGTGGTCGAGAATCTGCGCTACGTCGCCGGCCAAGCGCAACAGGTAAATGTCTTGCAGATTTTCGAGCCGCTGAACACGATCGACACCCCCGGCTTTCTGCTCTCGACCACCGCCCAGGCGCTTATCGTGCTGGACGAGGTGGGTCACGAGAATCTCAAAATTCAGTACGACGTTTACCATGCCCAGCGCATGGAGGGGAATCTGACGGCGACGCTGGAGCAGTTTCTGGGTCAGATCGGCCATGTCCAGAT
>JACCZH010000348.1 GCA_013696045.1 Chloroflexia bacterium | reverse complement strand
CCCCTCCTCCCGCCGCTCCCCTGACCGTGGATCGAGCGCGTCACGCAGGGTATCCCCGAGCAACGTACACGCCAGAACCGTGAAAAACAGAATCACTCCCGGCGCGACGGCCATCCACCAGGCGGTGCTTAACAGGCGCTGGCCGTCGCGGAGCATGTTGCCCCAGGTGGGGGTTTCGGGGTTGATGCTGGCGCCGAGGAAGGAGAGGGCGGCTTCGGAGAGGATGGCGTAGGCGGCGATGAAGGTGCACTGGACGATCAAAGGGGAGACGGCGTTGGCCAGGACGTAGCGGCGCAGGATGGTGCGGTCACGCAATCCGGCGCAGCGCGCGCCTTCGACGTAGGGTAGCTCTCGGATGACGAGCGTGGTGCTGCGGACGAGACGGGCCACGACCGGCGTGTAGACCAGGGCAAGCGCCAGGACGACGCTGCGGAACTCCGCCCCAAGGCTGACGACCACCCCGATGGCGAGCAGCACGCCGGGGAAGGCCATGAAGCCGTCCATGACCCGCATGATTGGCCCGTCCAGACGACGATAGTAGCCGGCCAGCAGACCGAGGACTGAGCCCACAACCGCACTAAAAAAGGTGACGCTGACGCTGACCAGCAGCGAGGCCCTCGCGCCGTAGACCAGCCGGCTGAAGACGTCACGCCCGAGATCGTCGGTGCCGAACCAGTAGCCGGACGAGGGTTCCTGGAGCCGTACCGTGGGATTGATGAAGGTGGGATCGTGCGGGGCGATGAGTGGGGCAAGGATCGCGACGATTGTCACCAGCCCCAGGAACGACAAACCGATCAGCCCGGCCGGCGAGTGGATGAGCCGCTGATGCCAGGCACGACGGCGGTCTGGTTGGTAGTGCGCTCGCCAGCCCTGCGGCCGCTTGCGCACGCCTGCCTGACCGGCAACACCGGCGCTATTCGCTGACATGACGCACCCTCGGGTCCAGCGCCACGTAGAGTACATCGACCAGCAGGTTTGACAGCAGATAGCACATGGCGATGACCATCACGACGCCCTGGATGACCGGGAAATCACGCCGGGCGATGCTGTTGACCACAAGCTGGCCCATGCCTGGCAGGTTGAAAACGGTCTCGACAACCACGGCGCCGCCGAGCAGGTCTCCCAGCGTGTAGCCGAAGACGGTGATCGCCGGGACCAGCGCGTTGCGCAGCGCGTGGCGAATGGCGACCGCGTTAGGCGCCAGCCCCTTTGCCACTGCGGTGCGAATATAATCCTCGTGCAGCACGTCCAGCATCGTTGAGCGGATCAGCCGAGCTGGAAGTCCTGCAATCGACATCCCCAGTGCCAGCGCTGGCAGGAGCATGGATTGAAAGTGGCGCAGCGGGTCGCCGGTCAACGTGGCATAGCCGCCCGAAGGCAGCCAGCCCAGCGTGACCGCGAAGAGCAGGATAAACAGCATCCCCAGAAAAAACCCGGCGATGGCCGTGCCGCTCATCGCCACCAGCATCAGCACCCGGTCGAGCAGCGAGTTACGGTTGAGCGCGGCCAGCACGCCGGACGGGATGCCGATCAGGATCGCCACGAACATAGAGTACAGCGTGAGCTGCAGGGTGGGTGTGATACGGTCGAAGATCGCTTCGGACACCGGCCGGTCCAGAAAGATCGACTCGCCCAGATCAAGCCGGGCGACGTCAAGCAGCCAGCGCGGATATTGCCGGTAGAGTGGCTGGTCGATGCCAAGTTCGCTGCGCAGCTGGGCGACCTGTGCCGGGGTTGCTTCCGGGCCGAGCATGACCGCGGCCGGATCACCCGGTGTCAGGTGGATGAGGGTGAAGGTCACCGTCCCGACAATCAACATCACCGGGACGAGCAACACCAGACGCCGGACGACGTAAGGGATCACTCCTCAAGCCAGGCGTTCGAGAACTCAGGTTGCATCTCGGTGGGGCCGATGCCATGCAGGTTAACCGAGCGCACCAGCAGCCGGTTGGTGTTGCCGATCTTCAGGCGCGGCACGTTGTCATAGAATTTCTGCTGCACCTGCTCCCAGATCGCGAAGCGCTTGTCGTAGTCCGATTGGGCTTGCAGATCGGCCAGCAACCTGTCTTTCTCGTCGTCTTCCCACCAGCCGGTGGCCGATGCGGTCAGGTTGCGCATGACCGGGTCCGGCCGGAAGCTGGCCCAGGCGGTGTACATCTCCCAGCGCGTTTCGTTGTTGCGGCGGTCGCTCAGGGTCGCGCCGTCGTAGACCAGCAGCTCAACAACAAACCCAACCGCCTCGAGCTGTTGCTTCATCGTGAGAGTCGAGTTGTACTCCTGCTGGATCTCCTGGGTCGTCATGATCCTCAGCGGCGCGCCGTCGTAGCCGGCTTCGTCCAGCAAACGGCGTGCCTCGTCGGGGTCGTTCTGGTTGAAATACTCCGCGCCTGCCTCGGTGTACCAGGTCGGAGCGCCCGGCACGAGCTCTGGGGTCAGCTCATAAAACCCCTCACCGAAGCCGGCCAGCATGATCGCTTCGTGGTCGAGTGCTGTCTGAATGGCGCGGCGAACCCGCAGATCTCCCAGCAGAGGCGAACGCAGGTTGAGGACAACGTTCAGCCATGAATCGGCCGGCAATGTCTCGATCGCGACGGCGCCGCTTCCTTCTAATGCAGCCGACTGATCGGGGCTGACCGTCTCGACAAAATGGTAATCGCCCGCCTGGATCCCGGCGATCCGTGACGCCTCGTTCCTCACCGGCACAAACTCGATGGCGTCCAGATTCTGGGCCTTCGCCCCGGCGTAGCCGTCTGGATCACCCTCTGGCGAGGCGTAGTCGTCAAAGCGCTCGACGAGAATGCGCTGGTCCGGGCTCCACTCGACAAAGCGATAGGGTCCGGTGCCGGTATATTCGGCCAGACCGGTATCGTCGGACGCGTCAATGACCGTTTTCGGATAGATCGCGCAGCCCTGCAACTGCCGGGCCAGCGCCATCGCAAACGTGCCAAATGGCTCCTTCATGCGAAATTCGATCGTATAGGGATCAACCTCGACGATCTCTTCGGTGACCGCCATCATATCCTGGCCGAGGCCGGAAATCGTTCCCCAGCGCTTGACCGAGGCAACCACGTCCGCCGCCTGCATCTCTGCGCCGTTGTGGAACGGAACGCCCTGCCGCAAGGTGACAGTGTTGAGCAGCCCGCCCTCGCTGACCTCGTGCGACGCCGCCAGCAACGGAACCGGCCGGTACGACGCGTCCCAGGTGAACAGTGTTTCATACATATGGCTGGCAACCAGCACGACAATCGCATCGGTCGTCTGGTACATGTCCAGATTCGGCGGTTCCCCGGTCAGCGCCACCCGCAGCGTGCCGCCGCGTTGACCGTCCCCCGGCCCAGGCGTCGGGGTCGGCTCCGCCTGCGCCGCGCCCGAGTTGCTATCGTCACCGCCGCCAACACACGCCGCCAGCAACCCAGACACAACCGGCAAGCTCAACGACAATCCGCCCGCAAGCTGCAACAGCCTGCGCCGGTTCATCCGTTTCCCCTGCACATCGCCCGGTCGCCCGATCACATAATCTCCCCTGGTGCTACGCCATGTAAGGAATCGTAACAGCATAGACGCAGGATTGTAGACGAGGATCGAGGTGGGCTCAACTCGGAGGATAGGGCGTGATGGCTGGCGGGACTGGAGTTGCTATCTGTTGGGATGGGACGAGGTTAAGCCAACAGGTAGGGCATCCAGTTGGCAAGCGAGGTCTTCTGTGCCAGCAATCCCCTCAATGTTTATGTGCAGCGATCCTTATCGCTTTCCTTGGGCACAACGTCAATGCACATGGAATACCAATATTGTATACCTATTCGTATAACTTATTGGCGTACCGTCCGGTAAACCGTGAGGTGTACACGAAAGGGAGAACACCCATGTCGGCTGCAGCAAGAGTTAGGGGAGCTAACAACACGCGTAGAGAGGGGTCGGGTCGATCGAAGAATACGGTGCGGGTATTTGAGCACACGCATGCCACGCTTCGGAATCTAGCGGATGAAACCGGTGAGCCAATGCAAGAAGTAATTGCGGAGGCTGTAGAAGCGTTTCGGCGCCGGAGAATCCTGGAACTCACCAACGCTGCCTATGCTGCCATGCGCTCCGACCCAGCGCTCTGGCAGGAGGAACTCGACGAGCGGGAGGCGTGGGATGTCACGCTCCGCGACGGCCTGGAGGACAAGTAGTTGGCCGTCGAACCGTCACGTGGTGAAGTGTGGCGCGTGGACCTGGAGCCGGTGCGGGGCCACGAACAAGGACGAACCCGCCCTTGCGTCGTCGTTTCGGACGACCTATTCAACCAC
>JACCZH010000340.1 GCA_013696045.1 Chloroflexia bacterium | reverse complement strand
TCGGCGCACGCGGGTGCTGACGATCTCGTGGAGCGAGAACCGATCTTCGATTGCCTAGGATTGTGCAGATTTCCGCTGTCCTAGTAGAGGGCGACGCCCGCTCCAGTCGACAATGAATAGACCCTGCAGATCCAAGCGACGGACTTTCTCAATACACACTTCATGTCGTTACATTCTCTATTTGACTCGTAAAGCCCGATCCTGTCAAGGTCCAATGGCAATATTGTCACTTCCCCAACACCTTCGCCAGATCCTCCACACCGGACACGGTGTTCGGCTCAACTCGCACCTGGATGTGGTCTGCGCCGGCCTCGGCATAGGCACGGAACTCGTTTGCTAGATCTTCCGGCGAACCGGTTAGGATTGGCGCCGCGACGCCGGGCACGGATGTGCGCCCGTCGACGCCGACGATGACCGAGACGCTGCGCTCGATGGTAGATGGGTCGCGTCCGATGGATTCACAGGCACGGTCGAGCTCATGGCTAATCTGCCGGAAACCGTCGACGGTGTTGCCGGTCTTGTCGAAATAGACGTTCCAACCGTCGGCGTAGCGGGCGGTGATATCGAGCATCCGCTTGCCGCTGGTGCCAATGACGATTGGCGGGCCGTTCGGGCGCGGGCCGCGTGGGCGCAATTCGCAGTTGTGCGCCTCGTAGTAGCGTCCCTGGAAATCGACGGCGCCATCACGCAACAGTGGAGCAATAATCTGGATGGCTTCCTCGAAGCGGCTGGCACGGTGGTCGAAGGGGAAGCCGAAGGCGCGGAACTCCGGCTCATGGTGACCCGCGCCGAGACCAAGAATCAGCCGGCCGTTGCTGATTTCGTCTACCGTCTCGGCCATCTTGGCGACCAGGGCCGGGTTGCGAAAGCTGTTGCAGAGCACCAGCGTGCCCAGCTCCACCCGGCTGGTTGCGGCTGCCAGCGCCGAGAGCAGCGACCAGCACTCCCAGACACCAGCGGTTGGTTCGGTGTCTGACTGTACGATAAGGTGATCGACGACCCAGACGGAATCAAATCCAAGCTCCTCGGCGCGCTGTGACATCGCCAGCAGATCGGACCAGCTGGGCGTTTCACCCTCCATTCGCCCCTCAGCGACCGGCAGGATGATGCCGATCTTCGCCATCATGTCATCCTGAGGAACGAAGGATCTCTCGTTGGACTCCCTGCTCGTTGGGTCAGAGAACCTTCGTTTCTCAGGATGACTGTCCCCATTGTCGCCTTCGTTAGACGTCATATTCCTACTCTCCCTCATACCGAGCTAAATCCTTGCGCGCCTCATCAAGCTGCCTGCGCAGGATCGGGAGGCGTTCGCGCCAGCGCCGGGCTTCTTCCATTTGATGGTTACGCTCGTCCATCAGCCGCTCGATCTCGGACTCGATATTCTGAGCTTCCCACTGGCGGCGCTGGCAAGCCGGGCAGCGGCCTTTCCAATCTTTCCAGCCGCCGCATTCCGGGCACGGCTGGGCCAGGTTGCCCAGAGTCATATGCGGCTGTGGTTTGTTTGCGAAGGCGTTTTCCTGTAGGTGTTCAGCAAAGGTCGAGAGACTGTGGGCCAGATGTTCCCGCAGCTCGTCGCGGCGCTCTTCAGGCGCCTTGCCGGGGATGAGCCGGTTTATGTCGCCCTCGACCCGGTGCAGCTGCGTTTCAGTGCGAGTGTGGCCGCGCTCCGACCAGTCGATCTCCTCGGCGTAGCGGAACGGCACATCGCCGACGAGAAAGCGAATGTCAGCTGGGTCACCGGGCGCCAGCTCTTCTCCGACATCGGCGTGTACTTCGGCTGTCCTGCCAGGGTAGACGTGCTCGATGGTGACCGGGTTTGGCGCAAGCGTGACGCCCACGTTGTCCGCTGGGGCCGAGACAATAGTCTGGGTGTCCTTGCGCGCCTGATCGATGGCGCGGTCAATCTCGGCCACCCGCTCCGACCAGCGGTTCTCATCAGCCAGGGCTGCTTCCGAGCGCTCAATGTCGAACGTCAGGTCCTTGACCCGGCGCTCCAACCGCTGCCGGCGGCGCTCGCGGACAGCGGGGTCACTGAGGTCTACCTGGCTGCGGCGGCTTGCCGAACGCCCAACCACGCCTTCCTGTGACCCGGCCGGCTGCTCGTCGGGCTTGTGAGTATCGTCTTTGCGTTTGAGACGGTTCCACCATGACATCATTCACGCTCTTCTCCAGATCGGTAGACTACGCTCCCTACCAGCCTATCTCATAATCCAACCTCTGCCGACCGTTATAATCGAACTCACGAACGATGACAGGTTGGCAACGGTTTAGGAAAGGGAAGTGACCCTGTGCGCAAGTTCATGATGATGCTTCTGATACTGTCTCTTGCGCTGGCGGGGTGCGGGAGTGGTGGCGATGATGAAGAGGATGAGGTGTCGATTGAGGACGCCGAGACCTGTGAAGAGGTGGCGGATTATTTCGCCGGTGTGGCCCAGAACTTCATTGACGACGCTGAAGATGCTGGCATGACGGCGCTCATGGCCGGCACGGAATCAGAAGTGTTCCAACGATATCAGCCCCAGCTGGAGCTGACGCAGCAAAGGGCGCAAGAGCTCGGTTGCTCCGAGGAAGAGATGCGCCCGCTGCTGTCCGAGCGCGTTGACGAGCTTGAGACCGACGGGCCCGTTGGCGAATTCATCGTCCAGTTGCTGCGGGACGAGGGGTTTGGACAGTAGAGAGCTCTCAGGTCCTCCTCTAAAACTCCACGCCCTCATCCAACGGCCAGATTGGACGCCGGACGCGCTCGAAGGGGAAGCGGAACAGGTTGGGCGATGAGAGGCCGGGCGCGTCGACCTCGATGATTTCGGTGGCGATGGGCTCGAAGCCGGCGCGGAAGTGGACGCTGGATTTTACCACCAGTGCCCGGCGTTGCTCCGGCGGGATGCCAACGGCCCGGAAAAGCTCGGGGTCCAGCACCTGCACCCGGTTCTCGGTGACGACGATTTCGACCTCGCCGTGCGGGCCGGCTTCGAGCACGGCGGTGTTGCCCAGACGGGTGAGAGCGCCGCGCCCCATCGGGCCGGTGTTGGTGAAGCTGACATCCCCAACTGAGCGTACCGTTGCCTCGATCTGGAGTGTCGGACCGTGCAGATCGTCGACCTTGCCGCCGAGCTGGAATGTGCCGCGCTTGCCAGCACCGATCTCCGCCGCGCGGTCCACGCTCTCCGGATCGGCGATAATGCCAAAGGCAACGCCGTCTATCCCTGAGTTCAGCAGGGCATCCAGGATAACCGTGCCGTCGCACGACGCTCCGGCGCCGGGATTGTCGGCCACGTCGGCAAATACCACCGGCCCTTGAGCGCTGGCTCGCAGTCGCTCGATAGCCTCGTCAACCGGTGTCACCCCGATCAGGAATCGTTCGCGCGCATCCCAGCAGGCCCGCGCGAGTTGGTCCGCCACCCGGTCTGCAACCGATTGATCGGCGTCGGCCGTGACCAGCACTGCCACACCGCTGTCCGGGATGTCACTGTAGGTAAACCCGCCGGCCAGCATGATGCAGAGCACGCCCGGCTCCTTCTCCAGTTGGAGTGATAACTGCATCAGGTCGTTCATCGGGGTTGGGCCCCAGGTGAACTGTGGCGGCAGCGGGGTCAGCATCGGGACCTGGCGCAGCGTCCGGACTGGCTTGATCTCCCCGGCGATGAGACGCTCCATCAGCTCGACCGCCTCGCCGCCACGCTGGTAGGGGTCGATGTGCGGGTAGGTCTCGTAGCCGATCACGATGTCGGCGTGTGCGGCGATGGCCGGCGTCAAGGTGGCGTGGAAGTCCAGCACGGTGATGACCGGCACGTTCGGCCCGACGGCTTCCCGCACCCGGCGCAGAAGCTCGCCCTCACCGTCGTCGAACTCCTCGGCCACCATTGCCCCGTGCAGCGGCAGCAGCACGCCGTCGACCGGCTGTGCGTCCGTAATGCCCTGCACGAGCCCGCCAACGATCGTCTCATAGGCTTCCCTGGTCACGATGCCGGAGGGCGTGGCCGAGGCGAAGAGTGTCGGCGTCATTTTCCAGCCACGATCTTCAGCCGCGTCGACGATGCCCCCCAGCGCGGTGCTGACGCCCCGGCTCTGCTCGATCACATCCTTGCCGCGCAGAAAAGCCCGGCGCTCGAAGAGCGGCAGGTCGGTGCGGATGGGCGAGAAGGTGTTCGTCTCGTGCGAGACGCCGCCGATGACGACATGGGTCATGAAGTGCTCCGTTTCATGTTCGTTACAGTGGTTTCTGAAATAGTAGTCATCTCGACCGCAGTGGAGAGATGACTACTTCTGGAGCAGTATCACCGAGGGTGGGTCTGGAGGCAAGACAAAAAAACAGCGCCCCGGCCGAAGCCAGGGCGCTGTTCAGGAGCGTGCCTTCAGGAAAGGCAGTGCATCCTTACGGGTTCACGAACTCGTTCTGGCCGCGGATCTCGCCGCCAGGGAACTCAGTCGTGTTAACGTTGGTGTAGGTGTTGCCGGCTTCCATCTGGGCCAGCAGCGCCTCCACCGTCTGACCCGCGAGCGGGCCTTGCAGATCTTCGTCGGTGATGACGCCGGTTACCAGCGTCTCCGGGACGTTCGGATCAGTCGTGCTGAACGCACCGGTGAACAGCGTCGCGACAACCGGGCCATTCTCGCCTGGCTGGCCCAGGTGAATGTGAGCGGCCGTGACGTTGTCGATGTCCACGACGATGATCTCGAACTCGAGCTCACCTTCTCCATTGATGAAGAAGATGGCGTCGCCGAACGCGTCGGTCTCGACCGGCGGCACTTCGTTATCGCCTTCCAGAACGGCCAGGAAGACCTGGTCGTTGATCTCCACCAAGTCGATCTCCAAGTCGATCTCGTTGACCATATTGTTGTCAATACCATCACCGACAGTGAACTCGTCAAAGCCAGCGGCACAGGAGCCAGTGGCAGTCGTGCCGAGGTCTACGACGACGTCATCGCCGTCGGAGGTCGTCGCTTCGCCGTCTGCATCGAAGAGGCAGAGGACAAAGTTTCCGGGAACCAGCGATGAGTCACTGAATGTGCCATCAACGCCAGTCTGGCCCGTGACAACCGCATCGCCGAGCACCGGAGCGCCGGTGGCGTCGGTGCCGACGCGCTCGAAGACGACCACGTCAACACCGGTGAGCGTGGTGCCCACGGTGGTGTCGTCCTCATCATCGTCGCTGCCAGCCACAATCACCGTCTTGATGAAGCCAAACGTCGAGCGTGTGATGGTGTTGGTCAGCTCGACGTCCGAGCCGGCCGTGATCGTGAAGCTCTCTTGCACCTCGTCCGCATCGATGGCATCGAAACCGGCCGGGACCGAGGTCACGAACAGCTCATAGGTGCCGAGCGGCAGGTTCTCGAAGGTGCGCGTGCCGTCAACGCCGCTGAAGCCGTCACGCTGGAACGGGAAGTCAAGCTCGTTGGTCGTGCTGACCACCGAGAAGCCCACACCTGGGACCGCTGCGCCGAACTGGTCGACGAAGGTCTTGGTGAAGGAGCGGCCGGTTGTGTCGAACGGATCGCCGAAGGTGCAATCGCCCGCCACACGGAAGAAGCCACACGGGTTGAAGGCGTTGAAGATGGCCGAGCCATCGCCGTCAACCGCGTAGTTCACGTTCGCGCTTACTGCGGCAACCGGCAGGTTCGACGTCAGCAGCGCTGCGCCGGTGAAGCCGTTGGGCAGGTTGCGCTGCGTCATCGTGTACACGAACCCATTGGCGAAGCCAGGGATCGTGACCGAGCTCTGACCGAAGTTCTGGGCGTTGAAGCCCGACGGGTTCACGTAGTCAACCAC
>JACCZH010000334.1 GCA_013696045.1 Chloroflexia bacterium | reverse complement strand
TTCTGGACGCGGATCGCGAGAGCCAGGAACTCTATGGGGGTCACGGTTCTGCATTGGCGCAAGTCTACAACCACATGATCATGCCGCTGGCAAACGAGAGGGACAAGCGCACCCAGACGATCTGGGGCATGCGCGATTTCGAACATCGCTTCGGCCGCAAGCCGGACGGGATGTGGCTTAGCGAGACGGCCGTCGATCTGGAGACGTTGGAGATTCTGGCCGAGCAGGGCCTGCGCTTCACGATTCTGGAGCCACATCAGGCTGGGCGGATACGTCCGCTCGATGGACGTGTCTGGAAGGATGTCAGTGACGGGAAGATCGATCCGTCCGTTCCGTATCGCGTCTGTTTACCCTCGGGCCGGTCGATAGACGTCTTCTTCTACGACGGTCCCGCTAGCCGGGCGGTTGCGTTTGAGAACCTGCTTGGCAGTGGTGAGACATTCGCCGACCGGCTCACCGGTCTGCTCAACAGCGAGCGTCGCGGTCCGCAGCTGGCGCACATCGCGACCGACGGCGAGAGCTACGGCCATCACCATCGTTTTGGAGACATGGCGCTTGCCTATGCCTTGCAGTACATCGAAGAGCGTAAACTGGCCAGGCTAACGAACTATGCACAGTACCTCACTATCCGCCCACCGGAACATGTGGTTGAGATCGTCCCTGACACCTCCTGGAGCTGCGCGCATGGCGTCGAACGCTGGCGGAGCGGTTGCGGCTGCGGAGCGGAATCGAAGTCCGGTTGGAGCCTCGATTGGCGCGGGCCGTTACGCGACGCGCTCGATTTGCTAAGAGATAACCTCGTGCCGCGCTACGAGTCGATGGCGGGCGGGATTTTCACCGATCCCTGGCAGGCACGGGACGAGTACATCGCGATCATACTGGACCGTTCCCCGGAGAATGTCGAGCAGGTGCTGACTCGCCTGGCGGGACGCACTCTCACCCGAGTGGAGGCTGTGCAGGCGCTCAAGCTGTTGGAGATGCAGCGCCAGGCGATGTTGATGTATACGAGCTGCGGCTGGTTTTTTGAGGATGTCGGCCGGATTGAGACGGTTCAGATTCTTGAGTATGCGGCCAGGGCTATACAGCTTGCCGAGGATCTCTTTGGTGAATCGTTTGAAGGACCGTTTCTTAAGATACTCGAGCAAGCCGAGAGTAATGATCCAGTGCTCGTGAACGGCGCGGTGATCTACGAATCCAAAGTTCGTCCGGCGATTGTCGATCTGCCCAAGGTTGGCGCGCATTTCGCGATGACTTCGCTGTTCAATGACCGTCATGAACATACTGAGATCTACTGTTATAAAGTGACACTTCGCGAATGCCAGAATCTGACGGCAGGACGGGCGCGCCTGGCAGTGGGCAGGGTGGAGCTAACGTCGCGTGTCACGCTTGAAACGAGCTTGTTGAGCTTTGGTGTTTTGCATCTCGGCGATCACAACATTGATTGCGGGGTGTGGGAGTTCGAAGGTGACGAGCCGTATGGGCAGATGGTCGACGATGTTGTGGGCGCGTTCCGCCGGGCCGATGTCTCGGCGACCATCCGGGCACTTGACCGGCATTTTGCCAACCATGCCTATTCCTTGCGCTCGCTGTTTCGGGACGAGCAGCGCCGGATTCTGGATCAGATTCTCCACGCGACCCTCGGCGAAGTTGAGGGAGTATTCCGGCACGTCTACGAGGATCATGCGGCCCAGATTCGCTTTCTGGATAACCTGGGCGCGCCCTTGCCCGAGGCGCTGCGTTCGACGGCCGAGGTAGTCATAAATATCGACGTTCGCAGGGCGTTTGAGGCGGAAAATTTCGATCCCCGGGAGATCCAGCGGCTTTTTGACGAGACGAAAACCTGGAGACTCGATCTGGATATTCCCGGCTTGAGCTTTGTGTTGGAGGGGACCATTGAGCGCTATGCGCGTGAGCTGGTCGAGCATCCGGAACGACGCGGAGTGCTTGAGCGGCTGAACGCCCTTGTGGAGCTCAGCGAAAAGCTGCCTTTTACCATAAACGCGTGGACGGCACAGAACGATTACTATCGCGCATTGACAACCATTTACCCGGAGATGAAGGCCAAGTCACAGGCCGGTGATATGCAAGCGCGCGGCTGGGTGGACCAGTTCGCCGTACTGGGACGGGCACTCTCCGTATATGTTGAGTAGGAAATCATGTCTCGCATTCCCACTTCGACCTATCGCATGCAGTTTCACAAAGACTTTCAGTTTTCGGACGCACAGAGGTTAGTTGGCTATCTCGAACGGCTGGGGATTGGTGATCTCTATGCCTCACCAATCCTGACTTCCCAAGCCGGCAGCATGCACGGCTACGACGTCACGGACCCAACGCGTCTGAATCCAGAGCTAGGCGGCAAGGACGATTTTCGCGGGCTGGTGAGCGCGCTGCGCGAGCGTGAGATGGGTCTGCTGGTGGACATCGTGCCGAACCATATGGCGGCCAGCCTGGAGAACCCGTGGTGGGTTGATGTCCTGAAGCACGGTTCTAAATCAGCCCACGCAACCTATTTTGACATCGACTGGGAGTCGACAACGCCGGGACTGGCCGGCAAGGTGCTGTTGCCGGTCCTGGGCGGCCCCTTTGGTGAGGTGCTCGAGCGAGGCGAGCTGACGCTGGCTCACGATGGTGATAACTTCGTCATTGCCTATTTTGATTCTCTCTTCCCGGTGTCGTCAGGCAGCCTTGAGCTTATCCAGCATCGTGATGATTCCAACCGTGCTATTGAGTCCATGAACGGCACGCCGGGCGACGCCACGAGCTTCGACAAGCTTGCGACGTTGATCGATGCGCAGCACTACCGGCTTGCCTACTGGCAGGCGGCGCGTGACACTATCAATTACCGGCGCTTTTTTGATGTGAGCGACCTGGTTTCGCTGCGGGCTGAGGATGAGGAGGTATTCCAGGCGACTCACCAGCGCATCCTGGAGCTGGTGAACGACGGCGACGTTACCGGGCTGCGTATTGACCATGTCGATGGGCTGCGCGATCCGGCCAGTTACCTTGAACGCTTGCAGGCGGCCCTTCCAATACAGGAGAACAGTGGCCGCAACGGTTTCTATGTTGTCGTTGAGAAGATTCTGGCGGCGAATGAGGACGTTCCAGATGATTGGCCGGTTGATGGAACGTCCGGTTATGATTTTCTGAATGTGCTTAACGGCCTCTTTGTCGATCGCGGGTCGGCGGGCGAGCTGGATAGGATTTACGGGCGGCTGCGCGGCTCTGAGTCTGACTTCGAGGAGTTGGTCTATCAGCGCAAGCAGCAGGTGATGGCCGAGCTGTTCGCCGGCGAAATCCACCGGTTAGCCGTGCAGTTGTGGGAGATCGCTGCCGCGGACCGCGACGGCCACGACCTCGCGCTGTCCGAGCTCCAGGCGGCTCTGATCGAGATTATTGCGCACTTAAATGTCTATCGCTCGTATACCCGTGGCATGAGTGTGGCTTCAGCCGACCGGGAGCGCATTGAGACGGCTGTTTCCAAAGCGTTAGAGCGCACTCCAGAGTACACACCGGCCCTGCGGTTTGCGCGCAAGGTGCTGCTGCTCGACGTCCAGGCGTCGGTAGACAACGATGGCCGGGAGAGCTGGTTGCGGTTTGCGATGCGCTGGCAGCAGTACACCGGCCCGATCATGGCCAAAGGGTTCGAGGACACCAGTCTCTATGTCTACAATCGCCTTAACTCGCTCAACGAGGTGGGCGGTGATCCAGACCCGGCGGGTGTGCCGCTGGCTGAGTTTCATGCCTGGTGCGAGGGACGTCAGGACCGCTGGCACGGCGCGATGAGCGCCACCTCGACCCACGACACGAAGCGCAGCGAGGATGTCCGCGCCCGCATTAATGTGCTCTCGGAGATGTCGGAAGAGTGGGGCACGGCGCTGGCGCGTTGGCAACAGCTTAACCGTGAGAAGAAGGCCGAGGTGAACGGCCTGCCGGCCCCGGATGGCAATGAGGATCATCTGATCTACGAGACGATGCTCGGGGCGTGGCCATTCAGTGACGACGATCTGCCAGAGTTCCGCGAGAGGATGAAGGCGTATCTCCTCAAAGCGTCGCGTGAGGCGAAGACACACACCAGCTGGATCGACCAGAGCGCGGAGTACGAACATGCTCTGACAGGTTTCATCGATCGCATCATTACGGATGGCGCGGACGATCCGTTCCTGCATGAGTTTCGAGAGCTACAGCAAACAACAGCCTTCCATGGCGCACTGAACTCGCTCTCTCAGACGTTGTTGAAAACCTGCCTTCCGGGCGTTCCTGATTTCTATCAGGGCTCCGAGCTCTGGGATCTAAGTCTGGTTGATCCCGACAATAGGCGGCCGGTTGACTACGAGTGGCGAGCCGAGCTGCTGGAAGATCTGTTGTTATCCGACGGGCCGCAGCTGGTCGAGCACCTGCTGCGCGATTGGGAGAACGGCCGCGTCAAGCTGTATTTGACCTTCAACGCTCTCCGAGCACGAAAAGCGCGGCCAGATCTCTTTAACCACGGGGCCTACATACCCCTGACCGTCGAGGGCGAAATGAGCCGCCACGTCGTGGTCTTTGCGCGCCATCATGGGGACAGCTGGGCAATCGTCGCCGCTCCACGCTTGACGGTTGAGCTGGCCCGCCAGTGCGATCTTGCGACCGGCGAAGTGCCCCTTGGTGAGCGGTATTGGCGCGAAATGACCGTCACCATCCCGGCCGCAGCCCCTGATCGGTGGGAAAACGCCTTGACTGGAGAAACGCTTGAGTGTCAGCCGTCTGGTTCAGGCAAGGCGCTGCCGGTTGCCCGGTTGTTCGGCCGGTTGCCGGTGGCGTTGCTGACATCGGCGCTGTAAGGGTATCCATGTTGATATTCAGCGCGTATCATCGTTGCTGAGCGGCCGGCTGTCGGACAGCGGATGGGTGTGTTCCGGCTTCAATGAAGATTCGAACGGTGTCAGTGCGTTTTCTCATTCTGCTTGCGACGGTGATGTCCGCCGCCGGCTTGTGGTTGGCGAGCGTCAATGGGGATGCGCAACGAGCCCAGACGCCGCTTGATATAGCTGAGATAAGCCACACGTCTGTTGCCGGGAGCAGCGTTATTGTTGTGACGGTGGCAAACACCGGTCAGGAACCGGTGGACGCCTCGGGCCAGTTCACGCTGGTGGATACGCACGGAGTGGAGATCAGACGTATTCAGGTGTCAACAGGCGAGATCGGAGGCGGCGAGCGCAGCGTCGTAAGCGTGCCGCTTAACATCGCCCTGGCTCCCGGCCGCTACACGGCGACCCTCTCGCTGGTGGGCCAGAATCCGAGCGTGCGCGCCGTTTCGGGGTTGCGGGAGATCATAGTCGGCGAAGTTGGTCCGGAGGCGGCTCCCACACCGTTTCCGACCTCAACTCTGCCGGAAGTTGAGGATGATTCTGGTGGCGCTGGATTCCCTTCCTGGCTATTGCTCCTGGCCGGCCTGGTTATAACGGCAGCCGGCATCGGGTATATGCGCGCGGCCAACGCTCAAGGCAAGCCTGCTGCCTCGCGCCCAATCCCCGAGGTGTCAATGGTCCGCAAGGTGAAGGTCGATTCCCTGCCCGTGAAACGCCCGGCGACGATTAAACCCCTGGTGCCGCCGCGCCGGCGTGGAGATTAGCGGGTGCCAGGGCCGAGAGTCAGCCCGTGCTCCCGTAGCAGGCGGGGAACGCTGGCGAAGTCCATTTCTACTCCGTAGCGAGTAGCAACGGTGGCTAGCGCCTCGAGGTCGTCCGGGTCTGCAAACCGCGAAGGATCGCTCAGCTCCGCGAAGAATTGCTCGAACCCCGCGGGGGAGATAATCTCGAGGATCCTCGCCGGCTCGTCGCCCGCGTTCCAGAACGTGTGCCACTGCCCACGGGGCTTGAAGATAAGGTCGCCCGGCTCTCCGTAGACGACCTCCTCGTCGAGGAGCGCCCCTACCCGGCCCGCGATCACGAAGCTGTACTCGTCTTCTCGGCTGTGGCGGTGGAGCGGCGCGGCCAATCCCCGTGGCGCCATCGGGTGCTCGACTAGCGAAAAGCCGCCGCCCGACTCAACGCCGCCGATCATAAATCGCACGCCAATCGACCCGAGTGAGCCAGTTTTACCATCGTGTGGGCCGAGAATCTTCGCCATTGTCGTCCTCCATGTTCGGCGTTTCTATTGAACGGCCTGCTCAATCATAATAGCCCGGATGAACACGATTTTAGCTGTCATTATCGAACAGAAGGTTCATCACGTCATCGCCACTGTGACAAAGCTTGCAAGGATCACTCTATTCATTCGCCGCCACAGCGTCCGGGTCGGGCGTGATGATGTTTAGAGCAGCATGTTGGCAGACAAATGTGACTGGCGTCATGCCCAGATCGAAGGAGTCGGCGCGACAGGGGAGCGGGTGGACGCTTGAGATATGCACGGCTCGCGAACGGTGGGTGGTGACCTTTGGTGAATAACTCTTGCGGCCAAACGCGATCCTGGCGAAGTGCAGCAGCAGTCCTGTGCGTGAGAAGCGCCGGAACACCGAGATGTCGAACACGCCATCGCCAGGGTCAGCTGCCGGCGCAACCGTGAATCCCATGCCGGTGTAGGCGCCGTTGGCGACGGTGACGATCAAGGCGCGCGTGACGATCGTGCCATCGTCCAGCCGAATTGCCATCCTGGCCGGCCGGTAGCGGATTGCCACCCAGATGGCCTGGAGAATCGATTGATATTCTCCTGCGTCAAAGCGCTGACCCGCCTCAAAAACTGGTGCATTGAGCCCAACCGAGGCCGCTTCAAAGAAGAGCTGGCCGTTTGCTTCCCCCACGTCGATCTTGCGGGTATGGCCCGCGGCAATGGTCTGAAACGCGGCATCGAGCTCGCGCGGCAGCCCGATCATCCGGGCAATGTTCATCACACTTCCGCCTGGGACCACTCCAAGGGCGGTCGCGCTGCCGATCAGTTCCCTGGCAATACAGCCCACCGTGCCGTCTCCACCGACACCGACGACAGCGTCATAGCCCCTGGCCACAGC
>JACCZH010000330.1 GCA_013696045.1 Chloroflexia bacterium | reverse complement strand
GTATACACGGAGATGCAGCCGTTCGTTATCCGGAGCGTCCCAATCCCGCCTCCCGCGCCCGGATGATGGCCTGGGCGCGGTCTGCCACCTGGAGCTTGGAGAAGATGTTGGAGACGTGGTTGCGGATGGTTTTGGGGCTGAGGCCGAGGCGCTGGGCGATCTCGGGGTTGGTGTGGTGCTGGGCGATCAGCTCCAGGATCTCCTGCTCGCGCTCGGTGAGCTCGGGGAACTCCTGGGCGAAGATCGAGGGGCGCGAGTGGGTGAAGTACTGTGTCAAGCGCCGGGCGATGGCCGGGCCGAAGATGGCCTCGCCGCTGTAAACGCCGCGAATGGCCCGCAGGATCTCGGCCTTCAGAGCGCCTTTCAGCAGGTAGCCGCGCGCTCCCGCGCGCATGGCGGCGAAGACGGAGTCGTCATCCTCGAACATGGTCAGCATCAGGATGCCGATGTGTGGGCTGGTTTGCAGGATCTGACGTGTGGCGTCGATGCCGTTGATGCCCGGCATCTGGATGTCCATCAGAATCACGTCCGGCTGGAGCCGCTCGGCCATCAGAATGGCCTCACTGCCGGTGGACGCCTCTCCGGCAAACTGCATCCCGGGTGCAGCCGCGAGGAGTGCCTTTAATCCTGACCGGAAGCGCTGGTTGTCGTCGGCGACGAGGATTCGGATCTGGTCTCCCGCGCTCATGACGTCTGCTCTCCAACCCAGACCGGCAAGGATGCCGCGATCCGCGTGCCGCCGCTTTCCAGCGATTCAACACTGCACGTGCCGCCCAACTCGGCGGCGCGCTCGCGCATCGAGCGCAGCCCTACTCCACTTTCCCAGGTGTCCGGTAATCTAGTGCCGTTATCGGTTATGTCCACTTTAAGATGGTCTGCTGTCAAGCTTATAGCGATGGTACAGATAGTCGCCTGGGCATGACGCACAACGTTAGCGAGCGCTTCCTGGATGATGCGATAAGCGGCAACCTCCACCGCCGCCGGCAAGGCAGGCATTGGCTCGTCGGCGACGATCGTGATGTGCGGTCCACCGGGGCCGTAGCGTGTTGCCTGGTTTCTCAACGCCGGCAGGAGTCCCAGGTCGTCGAGCGCGGGCGGCCGTAGACCATACACCAGCCTGCGAATATCGGCTGTGGCTTCCTGGAGCCCCGCGGTCAGGTCTGCCAGCACATCGTCAGCTTGAACTGGATCGGCATTGACGAGATCACGCGCGGCTTCGGCCTGCAGGGTCATACTCGCCAGCGCCGGGCCAAGCCCGTCGTGCAGGTCGCGTCGCAGGCGGCGACGCTCCTCCTCACGGGCGGTGACGAGGCGCTCGCGTGAGTGCTGCAGTTCGTTCGAGAGCCGGACGGCGTGGGCGGCGATGCCGGCCTGGCGGGTAAGGTCGTTGAGCAGGCGCCGGTCTGCCGGGCTGAAGGTTTCTCCCGGCGCGCGGGGCGCGAGGATGAGCTCGCCCACCGGCTCGTTGCGATAGACCAGCGGCAGGTGGACCGGGTTGTGTACCGGAGTTCCCGACGCAGCGGCGATGACCGGCGACTGGCTGCCAAGGGTGATCGCCGCGTAGGGCAGTTTGAGAGCCTGGGCGACTGTCTCGACGATGGCCGGCAGTACGGCGTCCGGGGTCAGCGTATCCTCAATCCGCTGGCCAAGCCGTGAGATGACGGCATACGGCTCGTCGCGTTCGCCATACATCAGCCGGTTGACCCCACGTTGGAGCCGTTCGCGGAGTGGTTGGAAGAGCACGGCAACGATGCCTGTGGTGGCGAGTGAAATCGGTAGGCTGCTATCCGTCCGGAGCAACGAGCCGACATAGCCGACAATCAGAACATAGATCCCGATGACGGCGCCGGTCAGCGCGCCATAGACCAGCGTGCGGTTGATGATGAGATCTATGTCATAGAGATCGTATTTAAGGATAGCGATTCCAACGGCAACGGGGATGGCGGCCAGGAAGAATCCTCCGGCAAGTTTCAGCGGCTCATATAGAATGCCGGAGACAATGAAAACGGGAAGCCCCGCGATCGCATAAGTGAGCCATTTCATTTGCTGGCGTTCGATGTCTCTCGAGCGACGATAACGTGCCACCAGACTTGCAGCCACAATACAGAGCATGACAAAGCTCAGTACCGACATCACGGTGTCAAGCGTGGCTGGGGATAGTGGGGACGATTCTGCCCAGCCGTCGATGCCCAACGGGTTCACGATAACCCCCTCGCCGGTCCTCGCCTGGATCATGTCGTCTCCTGGTATCACAGAGGCGGCGATGGCCACGATGATTCCAGCGATGACCGCGAAGCGTGAACCCAAACGCCAGCGAGATGAGACGAGATGGCCGTTCGGGAAGTAGAGCGGCAGCAACAGATAGATTGATACGGCCCCTGGTACCCAAAGCCAGGTCTGCGGCCATGACAGGATGCGCGCTCCTGGTAACGAACCGGGCGCGGTGACCAGACCGTACAACGCGTAGTGTCCGGTGAATGACATGAGCGCGAAGCTCAACGCGCCACCGGACAACAGCCAGCCGACCTGGTTGCCGGGCTGTCGCGTGACAATGACACTGCCAACGATTGCGCAGGCTATCAGGAACGGCAAGTAGTCGAGGTGGTCTCGTCTGGGCCCGCTGACGATCGCAAACCCGATTGATCCCGCGACCAACACGACGGTGAGTGCACCCATGAGCCACGCAACGAGGACGATCCGGGGAGTATTCACTGCACGCATTCTTCCGTTGCCGATCTCGTCTGGGTACGCGCGATGACGACGCTAGTATAGCGGGGCGCGATCAGTATCCGTATATCGCATGGGTCTGCACCCAGGACGAGAGGTTGGCGGCGAATACCATGCAGCCAACCCCTCGCCATTTTGCTCGATCTTGTCCGTGCGGGTGAGTCTGTATGTCAGCCGGCCGCGGTTGCGAAACCGGGTTGCGTTACTCGCGCTGGCGCTCGTCGCAGGGACAGAGCCATCCCGATACTCACAATGATGAGCCACAGCGGCTGAACGACGCCCGGGAAGCCCGGCAGCCCGGTCACGATGAGGACGCCGACCGGAGCCACGACAAATAGCACGCTCAGGATGCCGATCCAGGTGGGCAGCCGGTGCTCGCGCAGCGAGAGCCAGACCATCCCGGCAGCGGCCATGGCGACGCCATACCAGGCCATAAACGGGAACATATCGTCGATGATAAAGAGCGTATACAGACCTTCGTTCGGGTGGTTGCCGTCTATGCCTCCCGGCAGGTAGATCGCGAGCATGCCCTTCAGTCCATAGCCCAGAATCATCGCTCCCGCGCTCGCCACCAGGGACAGAGGAACGAGACCGCCAGCAATGCTGGACGGTGCGTTTGCGTTCGCCCAGCGCCACCAGCCGGCGGCCAGAACGAGGACACAAAAGACAGCGAACATGCCCGCGACAACTCCAACGTGGTACCCGGTCTGGCTCAGTTCCGAGACCACCGACACGCCGGTCGCACGTTGCGCTTCCGTGAGATCTGTCATTGAGAAGACATGCCCGACATACCCGAGCACGCCCGCCGCCACCCCCCACAGGGGCCAGAGCCAACCGTTGCCTTTCGAATTCGTTTCCTGCTGCACGGTATCTCCCTTTCCATATTGTCTCCGTGTGCTCGCCGTTGAGCACGTTCACACACTATGGTGGAAGGTGTCCCGCTGTCATGGGATTGTGTCCTTTGTGAACCGGGAAGTTTGTCCCTCTTGTAGAGACGTTTCGCTGGGACGTCTTGGTGAAACAGGCACAGCCTGACATCGGGAACGTTGGCGGACGAAAACGACGTTCCAGCGGAACGTCTCTACCAGGTTGTGTTGACCAGAATCGCGGCCCGCATCACGTTGCCGCCGCCAGAGCGCTCATGAGCTGGAGTGTTCGACCAACCACATATATTGATACACAATCTCAATGGTGGAGTACAATGGCGATCTGTCAAGCATCGCTATCAGCGTCTTCAGACGCCACGGATGAAGGGAGCGTTCATGGACGAGCATCTACGCGACGAAGCACGATATGAGCTGCGGCATCCCCGGCCCAGCGTTGTGGCTGCCATCGCGGCGCTCGAACTGCGTCCCGGCATGCGGCTGATCGACATCGGCTGCGGACCTGGCGCGCATCTGGGGCTCTTTGTTGAAGATGTCGCTCCGGGTGGCGCGGTTGTCGGCCTGGACAGTGATGCCGAAAGGCTTGTCATTGCGGCCGAGCTGCACCCCGAGTTGGCAGCGGCGAGGTCTGTTCGGCTTGAAGAGGGCGACCTGCATGACCTGCCGTTTGAGGACGACGCGTTCGACGTCGCCTGGATGTCGTCCGTTCTGCACCATGAGGAGCAACCGCTCGACGCGCTGGCGGAAAT
>JACCZH010000295.1 GCA_013696045.1 Chloroflexia bacterium | reverse complement strand
CAATCGGAGAGCTGACCCTGGGCTGCGTGGGCTCGGTTGGCTTGCCGTTTGACCGTGACGCTCGCGCCTGTTTCGCAATTGCAACTGATGATGGGACGGGCTGGCGGGTCGAGCATATCCGCGTGCCCTACGACCGGGAGGCATACCTGACCGGTGTTATGGAGTCCACAATGCCGAACGCGGATGAGTATGCCGCGAAGGTGCGCTCGGCTGAGCGCTAATGTCCAGCAACGCTTTATGCGTACGTTCGCATCTAAACATGGTTGACTCGCTAGATTCTGTGTTATTATGACTGTCAGGAAACCAGTGGCCCGTGTACCGTTGGCGATGTCAAGCTGGGACCAGTTGTCACGGCAGGCTGACGTGAGGCGATAATCGTGGACCGGTTTCTGTTTACGATCGTGCTGATGTTCGTGACGCTCCTGCAGTCGACATTCTTTCCGGCCATGGAGCTTCTCAACATCATTCCAGACTTCGCGCTGGTGCTCCTGCTGGTCTGGAGCGCGTCGCGCGGCATGGAAGAAGGGCTCCTGTGGGCGTTTGGCCTGGGGCTCTGGATGGATTTTTTGACACTGGACCCGCTTGGGACGCATGTGATCCCGTTGCTGGCGGTAGCGCTCATTGGCGGAGCAGTGCGGGGCAAGCTTTTTCGGTCGGGCGCGGTGCTCCCGGTCGTGGCGGTTGCTGGCGCAACGATTGTCTACCGGGTTATTGGAGTGCTGATACAAACCTTCAGCGGCCAGGGGGTTGAAGTTACCGGGGAAGCACGGTTGGCAATTTTAGCGGCACTCTTGAACGCTTTACTGGTGCCGTTGGTATATGGATTCTTACTCATGATGGATCGGTGGCTACCGAGACGTGTTTCGTAAAAAACGCCGCTTAGAAATGGCCAAGCCGGGCGAGCGCCGCAAGCTGCCTCGCGACGGCAATGATGAAATAACGCTTTCACGGCGTCTGCTGCTTGTGCGCAGTGTGGTCGGGGGCGGGTTTCTGGCCCTTGGCGGCAAGCTCTGGCAAATGCAGATCGTTGAGGGTACAGACTACGATGTCGCCGCGGAGGGTAACACCACGCGCTTCGAGCGTCTGAAAGCTGCACGTGGCCGCATCACAGATCAGATGGGCCGGCCTCTGGCTGAGAACCGGCGCGTCTGGACGGTAGAGATCATCCCGAACCTGCTGCCAGAGGATGATGTCCGGCGTGAGCAAGTCCTCGCGACCGTCGCTGATACTCTGGAGCTCGGCCAAACGGTCGTTCTGGACCGCTCGCTGGTCCCGCTTGGCTCTGAGGCCGCCGTCGTCAGTGCGGTTGCCAAGCAGGTTGAGATTGACAGCGAATCACTTCTCTTCGAACTATCGCGCAGGGACGCGGTGATGGTTCCGATACAGAGCGATCTCAGCATGGCCGACGCTGAGGCTCTGACCACAACATTACGAGATGTCCCCGGTGTGCGGCAGGTGTCGATTCTCGATTACTCGCTTGAGGTCCATGGCTCATCCGAGCTGCCGATGGTGGTGAAGGCGGATGTCGACCGCGACACGGCTATGAAGATTGCCGCGAACGCGCTTTATCTGCCGGGTGTGGTTGTGGATGACAATACGCTCGTCCGTCAGTACAGCGGTGGCCTGACGTTCTCTCACCTGCTGGGCTATGTCGGACCGATATCCGAGACAGAGTATGAAGCAGCCACAACTGCGACCGGCACGGCTATTTACGATCCGGACGATAACGTTGGCCGTGGCGGAGTCGAAGCAGCGCTTGAGCAGGAGCTACGCGGAACCAAGGGCGGTCGCTGGGTACAGGTCGACGCTGGTGGTGTCGAGCGGTTCGAGTTGCTCGACCAGCGCCGCAACCCGGTTTCCGGGCTCAGCGTGCAGCTGACGATCAACATGGACTTCCAGAACCTTGTCGCGCAAGCGCTGCAAGAGGGTATCGACCACGCCAACGCGGAATCAGTGAAGGCTGGCGGCGAGAAGGTCGGCGCCGGGGTGGCGATCGCGATGAATCCCCAGAATGGTGAGATTCAGGCGATGGTGTCTCTGCCGAGCTTTGACAACCGGGATTTCGTGGGCGGGATCTCTCAGGAGAAGTACAACGAATATCTGAATGTCGACAGTAATGGTGACGAGCGTGACGAGGATAATTTCCAGCCGCTCTTGAACCGCGCCATCTCCGGCCTGTATGCGCCTGGATCGGTAATCAAACCGCTGATGGCCTGCGCCGCTCTCGACTCCGGGGTTATCAGGCCGGAGGACGAGTTCTCCTGCCTTGGCCGGATGCGCGTGCGATGGACATGGGACGAGAGTCAGGGCAATGAATATGTCTGCTGGGTTCCCGAAGGCCACAAACAGGTGGACATTTACAAGAGTCTCGCGCAGTCTTGTGACATTTATTACTACAACCTTGGGGCAAGAAGCTCGATCCCTGAAGGGGTGCCGGGGGCGGACGCGGTCCATTACTACAATCCCGGCGACCCTGAGCGGCACTACTTTCAGGGCATGGGCATTGAGGTCATTGACAGGTATCTGCGTAATGTCTTTGGCTATGGTGCGCGAACCGGGATTGAGCTTTCCGGAGAGGCTGAGGGCGTCGTTCCAAACGATAAGTGGTTATTCCAGGAGCTCGGTGAAAACTGGTCTATTGGCGACACGATCAACGTGTCCATCGGTCAGGGACACTTGTTGAACACTCCGCTGCAGCTGCTGAACGCCACGGCTGCGATCGCCAATGGCGGCTCGCTCTACAGGCCGCGCCTGGTCAAGGCGCTTACCCGTGACGATGGTGAAGTTGTGCGGGAGTACCCTCCGCGATTGTTGCAGGAGATTGGGATCGAGAACGAATATATTCAGATCGTCCGTGAGGGCATGCGCCAGACAATCACCGACCCTAACGGAACCGGTCACCAGCAAATCACGATCAGCGATCCGCCTGTGGCGGGTAAGAGTGGAACGGCCGAGTTTGGCGTTGCCGAAAACGGTTTGTATAAGAAGTCACATGCATGGTTTACCGCGTTCGGTCCGTACGAGAATCCGGAGATTGCGGTAGCTGTATTGATCGTCTCGGGAGGTCCCGGGTCGACATTTGCCGGTCCGGTGACCAATAAAATTCTCGAGACGTATTTCCACGGAGAATGGAGAGAGTAGTCGGGGCACAGATTCGTGGGGGCGTATCGCCTACGCTTAGGCCGCTCAGATCGGTGG
>JACCZH010000280.1 GCA_013696045.1 Chloroflexia bacterium | reverse complement strand
GTTATGTTGTCGCTTGGCAGCCCTGCCTCACGGAGTGCGTTCCCGAGAGCACCGGGCAACCCAATTGACGCACTGATCCAGCCGTTGACCGCAAGCTCTCGGTCGCCGTCGAGCACCGTTTCACGAGGTCGGAATCGAGTGCGACGGTGGCGCCGAGACGCTTCCATGGCGTGGCGAACCGCGGTACTTGACGACGCTTCGTGCAGGACGAATGAGAAGTTGAGTGCCAGGTCATCAGTACTCAAGGAATGACGCCCGCGAGCCGCCCCCGAGAACAGGTTGAGCAAGCGGGCGTTCAGTTTCATGGAGCTTTAGCTAGTCGGCCGGAGTATGGACCGGGCTGTCAGCCTCAACGTCGGACGGCCGCAGAGCTGTTTCTCGGATGAACTCCTCAACCTTCTCGTGCGCCTGATCGTCGTGGTACTGGACCGGAGGCGACTTCATGAAGTAGGACGACGGAGCGATCAGTGCTCCGGAGATGTTGTTGTTCAACGCCAGCTTGGCGCAGCGGATGGCGTCGATGACCACGCCGGCCGAGTTTGGCGAATCCCAGACTTCCAGCTTCAACTCGACGTTCAGTGGCACATCCCCGAACGTGGTGCCCTCCATACGGATGTGGGCCCACTTGCGGTCTTCCAGCCATGGCACATGGTCGCTGGGTCCGACGTGAACGTTGTCTGGGTCCATTCCATAGTCGATCTGCGACGTGACGGCGTTGGTCTTGGACACCTTCTTCGACTCCAGCCGCTCGCGTTCGAGCATGTTCAGGAAGTCGGTATTGCCGCCGAAGTTCAACTGGTAGGTGCGGTCGATGCGAACCCCTCGGTCGGCGAAGAGCCGCGCCAGCATGCGGTGGGTGATGGTTGCGCCGACTTGCGACTTGATATCGTCGCCGATGATCGGCAGGCCGTGGTCATGGAAGCGCTTCTGCCAGTCCTCCTGGCGAGCGATGAAAACAGGAATACAGTTGATGAAGGCGCAGCCTGCCTGCAGGATCTGCTCGACATACCACTTGGTGGCCATTTCAGAGCCGACCGGGAGGTAGCTGATAACGACATCGGTCTTCGTGTCCTTGAGGACCTGGACGATGTCGACCGTTGGCCCGGGCGCCTTGGTGATGATCTCGGATAGGTATTTGCCCAGACCGTCGTGGGTCATGCCCCGCTGGACGGGCACGCCGAGATGAGGCACGTCAGAAAACTTATAGGTGTTGTTAGGTTTTTCGAAGATCGCCTCGCTGAGGTCTTTGCCCACCTTGTTAACATCGATGTCGAACGCGGCGGAAAACTCGATGTCACGGATATGGTAACCGCCGAGGTTGACGTGCATCAAGCCCGGAACGAAGGCATCCGGATCGGCATCCTTATAGTACTCAATGCCTTGCACTAGCGATGAGGCGCAGTTGCCGACGCCAATGATCGCGACGCGGATTTTCTGGTTAGACGAGGATGTGCCGCTCGTCTTTGGCATGTGCTGGTTCCCTTCATGAGAAGACCGGGTTGGTGCAATAACAAGATGACCGTGCGATCCGGCCCTAACGAAATCGCACGAGAACATCATGTCATTGTAAGCGAGCGCAAAATGGCGCGTCAAACCGGGGAAAAGGATTCTGCCCTATGGTGAGAGCGCCGTGCCACATTCTTGGCAGAATTTTGCCCCGGCCGGATTCTCGGATCCACACTGGGGGCAGATGTTTGCCGCCGCGGTTTTTGCGCCGCAGTTTGAACAGAACTTGGCCCCTGGAGCCAGTGCTTGCCCGCACTCGGCACAAAACTTCGTGCCGGGCGCGGCGGCGCCTCCTGCTGCCGGCGTCTGCTGTTGCGGCGCCTGTGGCGCGGACTGGCCACCGCGCATGGACTCTCGCATCGCTTCGCCCATGGCCATGCCCATGCCGAGTCCAGCGCCTAGTCCGGCTCCTTCGGAGACGTTGCCGCCACCGCCAGCTTCTCCGACGTTGCCGATGGCCTGAGCAGTCTGGAATTGCATGTAAGTGTTCATGTCACCCAGCGCCGCCATGCCCGAGCGCTCGTCGATGCGCTTCTGAACCTCTTCCGGCGGCGTGATAGCCAGAATCTGAAACGTCAGGAGCTCCAGTCCGATGCGGTCGAAATCGTCGGCGAGCGCATGCTGGGCAGCGGTCGCGATGTCGCGAGTCATGGCCTGAACATCGAGAATACTCGTCATGGTGTTGCCGAGCATGTCGTTAAACTCTGTGATGACCACCGAGCGCAGGAAGTCTTCAATCTGGCTGGTGGAATAAGTTCCGCGTGTGCCGACAACTTGATTTACGAACGTTTGGGGGTCCTTGATGCGCATTGAATAGGTCCCGAAGGCACGGATGCGGATCATGCCAAATTCTTTGTCCCGGTAGAGCACTGGCTGGGCCGTGCCCCATTTCATGTCAATGAATTCCCGGATGTTGGCGTAGTAGACCTCGGCCCGGAACGGGCTCTTTGAGCCGAACGGAAGTCCGATCAGCCCGGTCAGCAGCGGAACGTTGGCGGTTGACAGAGTGTGCCGGCCCGGCCCCAGGACGTCGAGCGCCTTGCCGTCACGGAAGAAGACGGCGCGTTGCGATTCGCGCACCACGCATTGCGATCCCAACCGGAACTCGCCGGACCCATGCTCGGGAACCCGATGCACAAGCTCGTCATTGCGGGCGTCTGGATATTCAATTAAGTCAAGGATGGCCACAACCGCTCTCCTCTACCGGGTACCAACATATGCAGCGCACATGCTCGCTAGTTACTGCCCTCGCTCAGACTCTTTGGATCTTCGCTGCCTACTCGAGCTTTGAGCGCCGCAAGCTCCGATTCAACATCGGTGTTGACCTCCAGCTCGGCGAACTGCCACTCGACGGAATCCTGCTCCAACTCTTCGACAGCGAGCGCCTTGGCTTCGGTGGTGCGGATCTGGCGCTCCATGCGATCGAGCTCGCTTGCGGCGCTCATCTCAGGCAGGCTCGAAAAGGTCTCATTGATCCGTTGCTGCGACTGGGCTCGACGATGACGGGCGATCAGGATGCCCTTCTTGGACTCAGCTTCCTGATACTTGGCCTCCAGGATGCGCAGCTGGCCCTTCATCTTCTCAACCATCTCCTGTTGTGAGGTGAGCTGGTGCTCGTACACTGTCGCGAGCTCCTCAGCGTCATTCTTGCGGCGCAGCGCCTCGCGGGCAAGATCATCGCGGCTACGGGTGACCGCGAGCTCCGCCTTTTGCGCCCACTGACCGGCGTCCCTGAGGGCGTCCTGCAGATCGCCCTCAACGATCTTTTCCTGGGCGATCATGTTTGCCACTTGAGTTCGGGCATCGCTAATACTGGCGTTCATCTCGCGCAAAAGCTCGTTGAGCATCTTCTCCGGGTCTTCCGAGCGGTCGATAAGATCGTTGACGTTGGCTCGAATAAGCCTGGACATACGGTCAAGGATACCCATGTTAATAGACCCTTTCTTTCGTAATTTCGCACACCAGCAATTAAACGGCCTCGCGGCCCTCACGTGACCATACTTGCAATTCAAGCGGATCAATGACTGCGCCACGCAACACAAGATTGTCGGCGCTCCAGTCATAGACGTGCAGTGTCTCCGCTCCGGTAAACGGCCGATAACGGCAATACCGAACTGGACTGGACGCCGATGATCCCTTTTGGCCGATGACCTCCGTCGTTCCTTGTTCGTCGTGTTCACGCTCGAACGTGGTGTCGCCTAATTGAAGCTTGTCGGCGCCGATTTCGCCAGTAGCGGCAACTTTCTGAAGCCAGTAGAACTCTCCGCCCGCGCTGGCAGGTACCCTGAGCCACGACTCATTCTCTCCACCTTTAAGCTGAAAATCACGCCAGGTTCCAGAAGGAAGCTCGGCTGTCACACGCCCGATGACGGTATAGTCGTTGCCAGAGAACGTGATCGCTTCGCCGTCGTGAAGGTTGTATGCCGTTGGCCGGCGGTCCACAGCCCGGTTTTCAATGCCTACGCCGAGCAGCGCCGCAACCTTCTGAGGCTCCAGTGATTTGCCTGACTCAATAATTTCTCCGCGGCCGGCGAAACGCTCGTGAAGCACTTCCACAAGCGCGGCCATATGCGCAGCCTGCGTGATGAATTCGTCCGTGCCGGGCGCTGATTGCTCGAGGGCTTCGATCTGTTCGCCCAGGGGTTGGAGACCATCGGCCAGCGAGCGGTCGAACGCGGCGATTTGATCGAGGGTTCCCTCGTCTACCTCCGTTTCGCTGAAGAGCGGCGCGTAGCCATAGGTTGCCGTGCGCACGCGGTCCCTGAAAGTAACGAGCCGGCCGTGCGGTTTCGTGATCACCCGCACCGCAGCAAGATCCCTCTCGTCGGCGAAGCGGGTGGCGAGCCGGCCGAGACGATCAGCGAGTTGGCCGTAGTCCTGCGCGAGCCGTTCGCGGATTAGCCGATCAGCGTCGCGCCGCTTTTCTTTGGAACGATAACCGCCATATCCGGGGATGCTATTGAGGAAATCCTCGATTCGGCCTGTAGACATCGTCGCCCGTCCTCTCCTTAGCGTGTCTGGCCGCTCTTTCTACGGCAGGAAAATCTCCGCGCCGCAGTATTCACAACGAATCAGGCCTTTGCCGGCAAGTGACTGCTCTCCGCCACAGTTCGGGCAGCGCCCTCCGGCGCGGATCTCCGATGCTTGACGTGCAAAGAGTAGCCCACGATCCCAATCCACATACCCTGAAAATAACCCCTTCGATACCAGATCGTAAAGGTCTGATCGTACTGTGTCTCGTGTGCCACCGGTTTCCAGGGCCAGGTCAGCTATGGAAATCTCGCCGGATGCTTCCACGACGCCAAGCATTTTGCGTTGGCGTCCGACGTGCTCCATGGCGGCAGCCTCACGACGGGCGCGCGTCAGAATGAGCGCTCCGCCGCCCACCAGCGGCAGCACTAGCACGGCGAAACCGAAGAATGCGCCCAGGAGCGCGCCGCTGAGCCGTAGTCGCGAACCGTCATCCGCAAGGCTAGCCGCGAGCCAACCCGCGACCAGGAAACCTATCAGCGCTCCGGCCGCAATCAGTCCCATACCGAGCGTGCCACTGGTACTTTTCACAGTTTGCCTCTTGTGACAACATTAATCGCTGCCATGACATCCTCCGGCGTAATGGTGAGCAGACATGTTCTTACTGGACAGCCGTTGCGGCGGCCCAGACGATACCCAGTGTACAAGCACGGTGAACAGGGCACATGGTTCCGCACGATGACAGCCCTGCCCACTTCGTTGCAGTTAACAGTTGTTGCGCCGTAAGGCGCCCAGGCACGGTAGTTGGATGGACCAAATATTGAAACCACCGGACAATCGACGGCGTTCGCCAGATGCCCAGGAAAACTGTCGCCGCTTACGGCGACGCAGGCATTACGGACAATCTCGACCAGTTGTGGCAGCGTGGTTTGTCCGGTCAGGTCGATGGCCGAAGGGATCCCGCTAAGAATGGTCTGAGCTGCGTCCGTTGCGTCGGCCGCTCCTAGAATAACTGGCTGAAGACCCGCATCCTTTAACAGGTTGGCCACTGCCGCGAACGACGGGGCGGGCCAGTTTCTTCCTGGCGCAAACGGTCCGGTCGTAGGAAAGATGGCGGCGTAGCGTTCCGGCAAATCAAACGCATGATTTCGTTCGCCGTGGCGTAAACACGAAAGCACAGGCCGGCAATCGACATCTACGCCTCCCAGTTGTCTGGCGATGTCAAGCATGTAGTCGACTTCGTGCCGGGCCCCAAAACCTTTATCCACCGCTGCATGAGTGAGAAAGTCGCCTCGGCCATTGTCCAGTCCGGCAATGGACGCCGCGCCTGTGGCGCGTGCCAGAGCTCGGAACTTTAGCGCTCCAGCGGGAGTGGTCAGATGGTGAAAGATCGCCACGGCGTCGTAACGCGCGCCGCGCAGCGAGTGTCCGAAGCCGGCCAGGTGCAGCGCTGCTTTGGGATGCAGCAGTGCGCGTGGGTTGTCGAAGTCGTGTTTCTTAAAGATGATGACGTTATATGAATCACCGAGCAGAGGGACGAGCGTCGCTGCTGCCGGCGTGGTGAGCAGGTCAATTCGCGCGTCAGGAAATGCCGTTCGTAGCGATCGCAGAGCCGGTTCAGTGATGAGCACATCCCCGAGATCTGCGAGCTTGATGGCCAGAATGCGTTTAGGGTTCGTGGCTGTCACGATAGGCTTCCTCAATGACCTCAAGCGTTTGCGCGGCTGATCTCTCCCATGTGAAATTCTGGGCGTGGTCGAGGCCCAGTTCTCGAAGACGTTGCCGGGTCGCAGGGTCGCAGGCGTCGTGGATGCCGGCAGCGATTGATCGGACGTCTGTTGGCTTGACAAGCACGGCCGCATCGCCCGCCACTTCTGACAGGCTGGAACTGTTGCTCGTCACGACCGGCGTGCCGCAAGCCATGGCCTCGATGACGCCCATTCCAAACCCTTCATAGAGCGACGGGAATGTGAAGACCTCGGCTGCACTGTACAAGGCCGGCAGGTCATCATCCGGCACGTGCCCAACCCTCCTCATCCGGCTCGCGGCCGGACTGTCATGTATTCGCCTCTCGATCGGCTCGCTAAGCCAGCCGGATTTTCCGGCGATAACGAGCGAGAGTCTCCGATCGTCAAGTGACTCAAATGCTTCGATCAGACGGGTCAAGTTTTTTCGAGGCTGGACGGTGCTTACGAAGAGTAGATAGGGCGGTGTGATGTCGTGTTTGGCAAGCACCGGCGCGGTCGCATCCGGCGGCAAAGGTTTGAACCGGGCATGGTCAACTCCATGGTGGATTACCCGAATTTTGTCAACATTGACATCGTAATGGTTGACAAGATCGTCGCGCGTCTTTGCCGAGATGGCGATAATCCTCCGGGCTGCCCGGACGTTCCACTGAGTCGTGCCGTTGAGCATCATACGCTGCCGGCGTGGGTGACTCTCGGGATCGCCAAGGTATCCCAGATCGTGGACGGTTGCTACGGTCGCCCGTGGATGGACGAGCGGAACGACGTGCGAAGGCACAAAGAGTGCGTCCGGTTTATCCTCGTACATGGCACGCGAGAGTCCGATATGGGTCCATAGCCTGCGAGGACCGAAGCTTTTTGTTAGCGTCCCGACTACTCGTGTCGTCGGATAATCGGCGCGAGTGTACAGGGTAACTGGCGGCCGCGTGTCGATACTGGCGAGTGCGCGGATAATTTCCACCGAGTAGTGCTCGGTTCCGGTGCGTTGGCCGGTTATCATGCGGCTGGCGTCGACCGCCAGATCAGTGATAGGCATCGGCTCGCAACAACTCTTTGGCCGCACAGACAACCGTGTGCGTCTGAATAGCAACCATGCACCCGCATCCCGAGGCGCGGGCCGGCGACAGGTCTCCGCATCTGGAACATGACCAATCGCCTCGGACAACCTGGTGGCGATGCGGTGGCCCCCACGGCCCATAGCGACCCGGATCACTCGGTCCAAAAAGATGCACCGTCGGCGTGTCGCAGGCCACGGCGAGGTGCAGCGGGCCGCTATCAGGGCCGAGCACCAGTTGCGCGCCGCGCAGAATCTCAATCAATATCGGCAGCGGAGTCTGCCCTGCGATAGAGGTGACGTTTGCAGTCTTTGCTGCGATTCGCTGCGCGAGCTCAGATTCGCTTACGGTGCCGGTCACCAGGACAGGCAACTCGTTCGTGGCGAGCTCCTGGGCCACATGTCGCCAACGATTGGCGGGCCACTGCTTTACTTCCGCGCCAGCTCCGGGGTGGAGCACTACGTATTTCGCACCGACCTCCGATCGTTTGAGAAGCGTCCGGGCGGCGTTCTCTGCGTCTGGATACTGTGGCACGGTCAGTGGCGCCAATCCCGGCCCAACGCGGTCGCCGTGATCGGAATTTACCAGTGCGCTGGCAATGCTGATGGCTTGTGCCGTTGCATGGCCGCACACGTTCACACGCGCGTGATGGGTTCCGAACGGAGCTACTCGCGGGTCGTCAGACGTCATGATTGGTCCGCCAGTCACGAGCGAGGCAAGCCATGCCGCCCACCAGGCGTCCGGACGAAGAACGAACGACGTGCAGGCGTCCAGGCGCTCGAGGGTCGAGGCTGCGGTACGCAATTGTTGATACGGCACGAACGGGTTCTTTTGAGAAGAAGCGCGATCAAAGCCGGGAAAATCAATCGTTACGACCTCATCAACCGGCCAGACAATACGGGCAATCGCTTCTGACCAGGGGCCGACCACGCCAACCAGTCGATGGTGTGGAAACTGCTCGCGGATGCGGTTGACCGCCGGTTGGGAGAGTAGGATGTCGCCTAGATGATCGGGCTGGAGGATCAGTACGGTATCGCTGTCGGAGGTCTCGCGTCTTCGTCCAATCCGAGCTGCCGGACGCAGCAGGGCATTCCTTACCTGGTGGCGCGCACCGACGACGTTCATCTCGAGGATTTTTTCATGAGATTGTCGTATGCGTCGATGACCTCGTCGACAGACACGTCCGCAGTCGATGGGAGGCTGGTGGATTCCGTTACTTTGCGCAGGTCAATCTCCGGCAACGTTCGAGAAGCCGCTGGCGAGAGGATCTTCACGCGATCGCCTCTGGGCGCATAACGAAGTGGATTTGTCGGACCGAATATGACGATTGTTGGTGTGCCGACGGCGGCGGCCAGGTGGCTGATCCCTGTGTCCGTACCCACGTAGAGGGACGCTTGCTCGATGACGGCGGCTGAGGTCATGATGTCCAGGCGCCCCGCGAGCATGACGGGGTTGAAATCGACAATCTCATTCGCGATCTGAACGCAGAGATTGACGTCAGTCGGCCCACCGGTCAATACCGGTCGCAATCCGCGCTCGGCCAAAATCCTGGCAAGATGGAAGTAGTGTTTCGCGGGCCAGCGCTTATCGAGCATGCTTGCGCCTGGATTCTCAGCCCCGCCCGGTTGCAGGACGACAAACGATTGCTCTGTGGTCCCAAGTGCCGCAGCGGCAGACTCGCGAGCATCGCTTCCTGGAGTCAGCCGGGGTACGTTAAACGGGGTACGGACACCAACCGCTTCGAGCGCGTCCAGGTAAACATCGACCTCGTGACGCGGGTTGGATCTGGACGGAGAAAGCTTGACCAGCTTGCGTGGCGCGGCACTGCGCGCAGCGGAGATTAACCAGCGTGAGCGGTCGAGGAGGACGATCCAATCATGGCCGGCAGTGCGCAAATTCCAGGCCATTCCTAGCATACGGGCGGCATTCAACTGGTCAGGAGAGAGGTAAACACGCGAAACATGCTCGCTGGCACGAAATATGGGGGCTGAGTGACGGCCTGCGTAAGCATGGATATGAGCGAGTGGAAACGCGGCTGCCAGGGACTGTATCGCCGGGAGCGCCATGACACAGTCACCGATGCAACACGGCTTTATAATCGCAATCGTGAGCGGCGAGCTTTGCGCCGTCTGGGCGCTCATCCCTGCAAGTCCACGTCGGCGACGGCGAACATCAGCTCACCGCGAACGGCGAGCTCGCCATCCACGGTCGCTTTGGCAGAACCGGAGCCAACCCCGCGCCGCATGCGGCCGATCTCGACTTCAAGCCGCAGGGTGTCACCCGGCCGTACCTGGCGCTTGAAGCGGACACCGTCGATTCCGGCAAAGAAGGCCATCTTGCCCTGATGCTCCTCTGTGCCGAGCAGCGCGACTGCCCCGACCTGAGCCAGAGCTTCAACAATCAACACGCCGGGCATGACGGGATACGCTGGGAAATGTCCCTGAAAAAAGGGCTCGTTGATCGTCACGTTCTTGATGCCGACGGCCCGGACGCCATACTCAATCTCGATGATCCGATCCACCAGCAGAAAGGGGAAGCGATGGGGAATGATCGCCTGAATCTGTTGAGCATCGAGCATGAGACGTCTGTCCGTTCTGTTGGTTTGGCCCTTAGGCTGCGAATCCGCTCTCAAACATCTGCCGCCGGTGTGGGCCGACGCCTATAAAGCGCACCTGGGCACCAACCAGCTCCTCGATTCGTTCGACGTAACGCCTGGCGTTTACCGGCAGGTCATCCATGGAGAGCGTGCTGGACGTGTCTTCCATCCAGCCCGGCAGGTTTTCGTATACCGGCTCGACGCGATCGTAGTCTTCGATCCGCGCCGGTGGCGTTGCGACCATCTCACCATCCAGGCGATAGCCGGTGCATATGCTGATTGTCTCAAGCTGATCGAGAATATCGAACTTGGTGAGGGCAATCTCGCTGACACCATTTAAGCGTGCGCTATAGCGGGCTAATACAGCATCAAACCAGCCCGTGCGGCGCGGACGACCGGTGGTCGTGCCAAACTCCGCGCCACGTTCGCGCAGATGTTCGCCAGTGGCGTCGTGGAGCTCGGTGGGAAATGCGCCCGCACCAACGCGGGTTGTGTAGGCCTTATAGACGGCAACGATTCGGTTCACCTGTGTTGGCCCGACGCCCGCGCCCTGGCAGACGCCGGCAGCGGTCGGAGACGATGAGGTTACAAACGGATAGCTGCCATAGTCGATATCAAGCATGACTGCTTGGGCACCCTCAAGAAGCAC